>NZ_JBAMDI010000093.1:0-45136 GCF_036961695.1 Pseudomonas sp. CGJS7
TGAGCTTCTTCAGGAATACGGTCATTTCTTTTTCGGCCTGCTTGTCACCATGGGCCTGCGCCGCCACGATCCCGTCTTCCCACGCCTTGCGCGCCGCCGCCAGCTCGCCCTGCAGCTGATAGGCCTTGCCCAGCAGCTTCCATGCTGCCGAGTATTTCGGATCCTGCTCTACACAGCGCGCCAGGTGCACCGCTGCTTCAGCGCCGTTGCCTTCATCCAGCCAGGCCTTGCCCAGGCCAAACCTCAGCAGCGGGTTATCCACACCTTTGGCCAGCATCTTCTCCAGCGATTCGCGCATGCCCTCTTCTCCTAGAAGAAACTCAAGCCGACGTGGAACAGCTTCTCCACATCGCGAATATGCTTTTTATCCACAACGAAGAGGATCACATGGTCCCCTGATTCGATCATGGTGTCGTCATGGGCAATCATCACCTCTTCATCACGGATGATCGCACCAATAGTGGTGCCCGGTGGCAGCGTGATGTCCTCGATTGCCTTGCCGACCACCTTGCTCGACTTCGAGTCCCCGTGTGCCACCGCCTCGATAGCCTCGGCTGCACCACGGCGCAGCGAGTGCACACTGACGATGTCGCCACGACGGACGTGCGCCAGCAGTGTGCCGATGGTGGCGAGCTGCGGGCTGATGGCAATGTCGATATCGCCGCCCTGCACCAGGTCGACATAAGCCGGGTTGTTGATGATGGTCATCACCTTGCCTGCGCCCAGGCGCTTGGCCAGCAAGGACGACATGATGTTGGCTTCATCATCGTTGGTCAGGGCCAGGAAAATATCGGCGTCGGCGATGTTCTCTTCGAGCATCAGGTCTTTGTCCGAGGCGCTGCCCTGCAGCACTACAGTGCTTTCCAGGGTATCGGAGAGGTGCCGACAACGCGCCGGGCTCATCTCGATGATCTTCACCTGATATCGGCTTTCGATGGCCTCCGCCAGGCGCTCGCCGATCTGCCCGCCGCCGGCGATGACAATGCGTTTATTGGTTTCGTCGATGCGGCGCAGTTCGCCCATCACTGCACGGATATCCTTCTTCGCGGCAATGAAGAACACCTCGTCGTCGGCTTCGATCACCGTGTCGCCACGCGGGGTGATCGGCCGGTCACGGCGGAAGATGGCCGCCACGCGGGTGTCGACGTTGGGCATATGCGCACGGATCTGGCGCAATTGCTGGCCGACCAGCGGGCCGCCGTAGTAGGCCTTCACTGCCACGAGCTGGGCCTTGCCCTCGGCGAAATCGATCACCTGCAGCGAGCCTGGGTGTTCGATCAGGCGCTTGATGTAATTGGTCACCACCTGCTCGGGGCTGATCAGAACGTCGACCGGGATATGGTCGTTGTCGAACAGCTCTTCGCGGGTCAGGTAGGACGATTCGCGCACCCGTGCAATCTTGGTCGGGGTATGGAACAGCGAATAGGCCACCTGGCAGGCAACCATGTTGGTCTCGTCACTGTTGGTTACCGCCACCAGCATGTCGGCGTCGTCGGCACCGGCCTGACGCAGTACCGTCGGCAGTGAGCCACGGCCCTGGACGGTGCGGATGTCCAGGCGGTCGCCGAGGTCGCGCAGGCGGTCGCCGTCGGTGTCGACCACGGTAATGTCGTTGGCTTCGCTGGCCAGGTGTTCAGCCAGCGTACCGCCTACCTGCCCTGCGCCGAGGATGATGATCTTCATGCGCTACTCCCTATCCTTTGTTCTTATCCGCGCGAGGCGGCGATCTTGATCAGCTTGGCATAGTAGAAACCGTCGTGGCCGCCTTCCTGGGCCAGCAACTGACGGCCGTGGGGCTGGCGCAGGCCGGCTTCGGTCGCCAGGTCCAGCTCACGAGCGCCCGGGGTGCGCGCGAGGAAGGCTTTGATCACTTCAGTGTTCTCGGTCGGCAATGTGGAGCAGGTGGCGTATAGCAGCATGCCGCCCACTTCCAAGGTCGGCCACAGGGCATCGAGCAGCTCGCCTTGCAGTGTGGCCAAAGCCGGAATGTCGTCGGCTTGGCGGGTCATCTTGATGTCCGGGTGGCGGCGAATCACGCCGGTGGCCGAGCACGGCGCGTCGAGCAGAATGCGCTGGAATGGCTTGCCGTCCCACCAGCTGGCAGTGTCGCGGGCATCGCAGGCGATCAGCTCGGCGTCCAGTTGCAGGCGGTCGAGGTTTTCTCGCACGCGGGTCAGGCGCTTGGCTTCGAGGTCGATGGCCACCATGTGCGCCAGGCCAGCCTCGGCCTCCAGCAGGTGGCAGGTCTTGCCGCCCGGTGCGCAGCAAGCATCGAGCACGCGTTGGCCGGGGGCCAGTTCCAGCAGGTCGGCAGATAGCTGCGCGGCTTCGTCCTGCACGCTCACCCAGCCTTCGGCGAAGCCTGGCAGGCCGCGCACGTCGCAGGCTTCAGCCAGCACGATGCCATCCCGGCTGTACTGACATGCGCTGGCGCCAATGCCTGCTTCGGCCAGCAGTGCCAAGTAGGCATCGCGGCTATGGTGACGGCGGTTGACCCGCAGAATCATCGGAGGGTGGGCATTGTTGGCGGCGCAGATGGCCTCCCACTGCTCTGGCCAGAAGGCTTTCAGCGCCTTCTGCAGCCAGCGCGGGTGCGCGGTACGCACCACCGGGTCGCGCTCCATGCCGGCGAGCAGTTCCTCGCCTTCGCGCTGGGCACGGCGCAGCACGGCATTGAGCAGGCCCTTGGCCCACGGCTTCTTCAGTTTGTCGGCACAGCCCACGGTCTCGCCGATGGCGGCATGGGCCGGAATGCGGGTGTAGAACAGCTGGTACAGGCCGACCAGCAGCAGCGCCTGAACATCGGCATCGGCTGCCTTGAAGGGCTTTTGCAGCAGCTGTGCGGCCAGCAGGTCGAGGCGTGGCTGCCAGCGTGCGGTGCCGAACGCCAGGTCCTGGGTCAGGCCGCGGTCGCGTTCATCTACCTTGTCCAGTTGCGCCGGCAGCGAGCTGTTCAGCGAAGCCTTGCCGCTGAGCACAGCGGCCAGCGCACGGGCGGCGGCGAGGCGTGGGTTCATTGGCCCAGCACCTTGCCAGCGGCGAACTTCTCGCGGCGGCTGTTGAACAGGTCACTGAAGCTCAATGCCTTGCCGCCAGGCAGTTGCAGGCGGGTCAGGCTCAGGGCTTGGTCCCCGCACGCAACTACGAGGCCGTCCTTGCTGGCGGAAAGTATCTCGCCTGGGGCGCCTTGGCCTGTGGACAGGTTGGCGGCCAGCACCTTGACGCTTTCACCATCCAGAGTGCTGTGACACACCGGCCATGGGTTGAAGGCGCGGATCAGGCGTTCCAGCTCGACAGCGGGGCGGGTCCAGTCGATACGCGCTTCGTCCTTGTTCAGTTTGTGCGCGTAGGTGGCCAGGGCATCGTCCTGTATTTCGCCTTGCAGCGAACCGTCAGCCAGGCCGGCGATGGCCTGAACCACTGCGGGCGGGCCCATTTCGGCCAGGCGATCGTGCAAGGTGCCGCCGGTGTCCTCGGCGCTGATCGGGGTGACTACCTTGAGCAGCATCGGGCCGGTGTCCAGGCCGGCCTCCATGCGCATCACGGTCACGCCGCTTTCGGCGTCGCCAGCTTCCACGGCACGCTGGATCGGCGCGGCACCGCGCCAGCGTGGCAGTAGGGAAGCGTGGCTGTTGATGCAACCCAGGCGCGGGATATCCAGCACCACCTGCGGCAGGATCAGGCCGTAGGCGACCACTACCATCAGGTCTGGTTTGAGTGCGGCCAGTTCGGCCTGCGCATCGGCGTTGCGCAGGGTCTGCGGCTGGAACACCGGGATGTCATGGGCCACGGCCAGTGCCTTGACCGCACTTGGCATCAGCTTCTGGCCACGGCCGGCCGGGCGGTCGGGCTGGGTGTAGACGGCCACGATCTCGTAGGGGCTGTCGAGCAGGGCCTTGAGGTGTTCGGCGGCAAACTCTGGAGTACCTGCAAAGACGATGCGCATGGAGTTCTCGCTTCAAAAAAGAAAAAGGCTTGCCGGAGCAAGCCTTCAGGAAGGTGGGGATCAGGCTTGCTGGCGATGCTGCTTTTCCAGCTTCTTCTTGATCCGGTCGCGCTTGAGCTGCGACAGGTAGTCGACGAACAGCTTGCCGTTGAGGTGATCGAATTCGTGCTGTACGCACACCGCCAGCAGGCCTTCGCATTCCAGTTCGAACGGCTTGCCGTCGCGGTCCTGGGCCTTGACCCGGACACGCAGCGGACGGTCGACGTTCTCGTAGAAGCCCGGTACCGACAGGCAGCCCTCCTGGTACTGGCCCATGTCATGGGTCAGCTCTTCGACCGACGGGTTGATGAAGACGCGCGGTTCGCTGCGGTCTTCGCTGAGGTCCATGACCACAACCTGCTTGTGCACGTTCACCTGGGTAGCGGCCAGGCCGATGCCAGGGGCTTCGTACATGGTTTCAAACATGTCGTCGATCAGCTGACGCAGGGCGTCGTCGAACTCCGTCACCGGTTTGGCGAGGGTGCGCAGGCGCGGGTCCGGGAATTCGAGAATGTTCAAGATGGCCATAAGGTCAGGCAGTCACTGTGCGTTCGGTTGAAAACTGAGCACACATAATAAAGGGAAACGGGGATTTCGGCACCTGGCAAGCTCGTCTAGGGTGACTATGGGCTTGATAGCCCCCAATCAATGGACAGCTTTTCAAAGTGTTACTCACAGAGTTATCCACAGGTTGTGCCACGTAATTGGCCCCCTTTCGATCAAGGATGATCTCAATGCCCAGTCACCATTCGTCGCCCTGCCCGCCTGCCGAACTGGAGGCACGCTTACGCCTGCATCGCCTCCCCGAGGCTGGACTGCGACGCTTTCGAACGTTGCTCGAAGCCTTCGGCAGTGCCTCCTCCGCGCTCAGTGCTCCCGCTTCGGCCTGGCGAGCGCTGGGCATTCCCCAAGCCACCATCGATGCCCGGCGCAGTGCCGAGGTACGCGATGGCGCACTGGCCGCAATGGCTTGGCTGGAGCGCCCTGGCCAGCATTTGCTGATGTGGGACGGCCCAGACTACCCAGCTTTGCTGGCAGAAATCGACGATGCCCCGCCGCTGCTTTTTGTCGCTGGCGAACCTGCCTTGCTCGATCGTCCTCAGCTGGCGATCGTGGGCAGCAGACGTGCCACACCCCCGGCGCTCGACACCGCCCGGGCATTTTCCCGCTACCTCGCGCAGGCTGGTTTCACCATTACCAGCGGGCTGGCGGTAGGTGTCGACGGTGCCGCTCATCGGGCCGCGTTGCAGGCTGGCGGCGGCACGATTGCCGTGCTCGGGACGGGGTTGCAAAAACTTTATCCACAGCGCCATAGGGACCTTGCGCAGGCGATGATCGACAACGGCAGTGCGCTGGTTTCCGAGTATCCCCTGGATGCCGGGCCGCTGCCCGGCAACTTCCCCCGGCGCAACCGCATCATCAGTGGCCTGTCGCTCGGTGTGCTGGTGGTCGAGGCGAGCCTCGCCAGCGGCTCGCTGATCACGGCGCGCCTGGCGGCGGAACAAGGCCGCGAGGTGTACGCCATTCCGGGCTCCATTCATCACCCGGGGGCCAAGGGCTGTCACCAGCTGATCCGTGATGGGGCGCTGCTGGTGGAAACTGTGGAGCAGATCCTGGAAAGCTTGCAGGGTTGGCAGAACCTGCCGCCTGCGGTTGTGGACAGATTCGACCACCCCCTGCTCGCCCTGCTGCATGCCGCACCCCAGACCAGTGAAAGCCTGGCCCACTGCAGCGAGCAGCCGCTGGCCGACGTGCTGGCGCAGTTGACCGAGCTGGAGCTGGAAGGCCGGGTCAGCAATGAAGCCGGGCGTTGGTTTGCCCGTGCGGGCTAAGTACACTGCTCACATGCAAGGTATATAGGCGGAGAAACAGCAATGGTGAGCAGTTTTCGTGTGCAACAAGCCGCACGTGAGATCCGGGCGGGCGCGGTGATCGCCTACCCGACGGAAGCGGTCTGGGGCCTGGGCTGCGACCCATGGAACGAGGACGCGGTGTATCGCCTGCTGGCGCTGAAGTCGCGTCCTGTGGATAAAGGGCTGATTCTGATCGCTGACAATATCCGTCAGTTCGACTTCCTGTTCGAGGACTTCCCCGAAGACTGGATCGACCGCATGAGCAGCACCTGGCCGGGGCCGAACACCTGGCTGGTGCCGCACCAGGACCTGTTGCCCGAATGGGTGACCGGGCAGCATGACACGGTAGCGCTGCGGGTCAGTGATCACCCGGTGGTGCGTGAGCTGTGCGCGCTGGTGGGGCCGCTGATTTCCACCTCGTGCAACCCTGGCGGGCGCCCGGCGGCGAAGACCCGCTTGCGGGTTGAGCAGTACTTCCATGGCCAGTTGGACCTGGTGCTGGGTGGTGCGCTGGGCGGGCGGAAGAACCCGAGTGTGATTCGCGACCTGGCAACCGGCGAAGTCGTTCGCCCGGGTTGATACCAATCCACACGCCTGGCTCGGGTCTCGGGCCCCTGTGGGAGCGGGCGCGCCCGCGAAGAATACAACTCGGTGCCTGGCACGGGCTTCGCCCGTGTTCGCGGGCATGCCCGCTCCCACGAGGTTAGGGCCAATTCACCGCAGATTTTTCTGATTATGTCTCGAATGGCTGTCCGGTACTGAGTTTGGGAAATTTCTTACTCCCTGCGTCCCCAGTCTTCACCTTCCCTGCATAAACCCCAGCCTCTAGCTTGCTAGCCATGCGTCGCACGTGCGGCGCTCGATCTTTGACGCTAGCAAGAACCGTCGCCAATCGGCGGGAGTACTGGGGAACATGCCGCTATTCGAAAATGCCGAGTACCTGATAAGGGCGAATCTTGAGCAGCTTGCGTCCAACCACCGGGTCAGGGCGGTGGAAATTGGTAGGTTCACCGCTGATCAGTTTGACGCGATCAATAGGCAGAAGGACGGGCAGGATTTGCCACAGCTTGAGGACCCAGGCATCGTTTTCATCGGTAGCCATGCCTACAGAAGCCGGGTAGTACGAGATGGTTACACCATCGATGACATGATTCTGCAGATCAAGGCAGCACTGGCTGCGACGTCGATCTGGAAGAGTGCCACGCACATGACTGCCCTTCGCAGCACGTTTGGTCGCGATGATGGCTATGGTAACGAGGTCTTCGATGAGGCGATTTTTGAACTGACGGCCCGCAAGCCCAAGGCAGAGCTCTATTCCATCATCCCGAAAGGGGATAGAAACAAGCCAAAAAATAAAGGCCGCTTAAGCGGCCTAAATGGCGGGGATGCACTCGCCCGGATAACTTGAAACTCAACCGGCGCACCAGCACATCCTCAAGCAGAAAGGCTACGCTTCCGAATCTGTACGGTCAAGCCGGGATCTTTTTCTCGCGTGCTATAGATGGGCCTTCTGTGGCTTTCTACGTGATCAGGGTTTTCTGATTTTTGCCAAAATGTCTGTCCAGCTGGGCACTTCGGAAATATCCTACGACCCGCGTCTCCTTACATCACCTTCTAAGTGGGAACCTCTGCCTCTAGGCTCTATCCGTCGCCGAATAACTTGGCGATCGGGTGTGGTAGCCCGGATGCATTTTTTCCATGACAGTCTATGGTGGCTGTGCGTGGGAGGCTTTCGAGCCTGCCTGGATTGGAAAATGCCCGGGTCTACCACCTCGCGTACAGTCGCCACCCATTCACGTGGTAGTGAGGGTTGGCGGCCTTGAGGAGCATTTTCCAATGATGAAGAAAATAGTCCCCGATCCACCTCTCCCATGCACCTCCACCCGCCCCTTCGGCCGCTGCGATGCCGGCCACGATCCACTCTTCACCGTCAACCCAAACATTTCTGCCGAGGACGCTCTGGTCCACGTAGCCCTTTACCTGCGCAGCGCTTACGAAACCGGCTACAAAGCTTTGGACTACATGCGTGAAGAAGGCCGTGGCATGTTCTGGTCGAACCTGCATGCGATTGAGATGGCAGAGGGTGTGATCGAGGCGATACTCGATGGCATCGAGTCGTCTCCACCGCCGACAAACCGACCCTCACAGGCATAGCGAAGCTATCGAAGCCGACGCAGTACCTGTGGGAGCGGGCTTGCCCGCGAACACCGGCAAAGCCGGTGCCATCCATCGCGGTGGCTTCTTCGCGGGTAAACCCGCTCCTACAGGGGATGTGTGTGGCTCAGGGGATTAGTACAGTCGATCCTACAGTCCGCCGCGCCGACAGCTCTGCCTGCGCCTTGGCCGCCTCGCTCAGTGGATACCGCTGCTGGATATCCACAACCAGCTTTCCGCTCGCAATCATCGCAAACAGGTCATCGGCCATGGCCTGGGTGTTCTCGGCATTGTTGGCATAGGTGGCCAAGGTCGGCCGGGTGACATACAGCGAGCCCTTCTGCGCCAGAATCCCCAGGTTCACCCCGCTCACTGCACCGGAAGCGTTGCCAAAGCTCACCATCAACCCACGCGGGCGCAGGCAGTCCAGGGAGGTCAGCCAAGTGTCGGCGCCCACGCCGTCATACACCACAGGGCATTTCTTGCCGTCGGTCAGCTCCAGTACGCGCTTGGCCACATCTTCACGGCTGTAGTCGATGGTCGCCCAAGCCCCCAGCGCCTTGGCCCGCTCTGCCTTCTTGGCAGAGCTCACGGTGCCGATCAGCTTGGCGCCCAGGGCCTTGGCCCACTGGCAAGCCAGCGACCCTACACCACCGGCTGCGGCATGGAACAGGATCACATCACCCGCCTTCACCTCATAGGTCTGCTTCAGCAGGTACTGTACGGTCAAACCCTTGAGCATCACCGCTGCCGCCTGCTCGAAGCTGATGGTGTCCGGCAGCTTGACCAGGTTGGCTTCCGGTAGCGTATGCACCTCGCTGTAGGCGCCCAGCGGGCCGCCGGCATGTGCCACACGGTCTCCTACCTTCAGCCGGGACACGCCTTCGCCCACGGCCTCTACCACACCTGCCGCTTCGGTACCCAGGCCAGAAGGCAGGGACGGCGGCGCATACAGCCCGCTTCGGAAGTAGGTATCGATGAAGTTCAGGCCGATCGCATGGTTACGCACGCGCACCTGCTGCGGCCCGGGCGGGGTGGGTTCGAATTCCACAAACTGCAGCACTTCCGGGCCGCCATGCTGGCTGAACTGGATACGCTTGGCCATCTCGCACTCCTGTAGTCGGGATCGGGAAAGGCCTTCTATCGGACGCCTTTGCTTGGTCGTCGTCAACTGCGGCGCGCGCGCTGGCGGTGGTATGCTACGCGGCGAATTCTTCCCTGCCCGTTCCTGGTGACCCGATGACTAGCCGCACCGAGGCCGTGAAAGCCTACCTGCTCGACCTGCAAGACCGCATCTGCTCTGCCCTCGAAACCGAAGACGGCGGTGCCCGCTTCGTCGAGGACGCCTGGGTGCGCGAAGCCGGTGGCGGGGGCCGCACGCGGGTGATCGGCGACGGTAAGGTGATCGAGAAAGGCGGAGTCAACTTCTCCCATGTGTTTGGTGCCGGCCTGCCTCCCTCGGCCAGCGCCCACCGCCCTGAACTGGCGGGCCGTGGCTTCGAGGCCCTGGGGGTGTCGCTGGTGATCCACCCGCACAACCCGCATGTGCCTACTTCCCACGCCAATGTGCGGTTCTTCATCGCCGAAAAGGAAGGTGAAGAGGCCGTATGGTGGTTCGGCGGCGGCTTCGACCTGACGCCGTACTATGGCAACGAAGAAGACTGCATCCACTGGCACCGCGTGGCCGAACAGGCCTGCGCACCGTTCGGCGCCGACGTGTATCCGCGTTACAAGGCCTGGTGCGACCGCTACTTCCACCTCAAGCACCGTGGCGAGCCACGCGGCATCGGCGGCCTGTTCTTCGACGACCTGAACGAGTGGGACTTCGACACCTGCTTCGCTTTCATCCGCGCCATCGGCGATGCCTACATCAACGCCTACTTGCCGATCGTCCAGCGCCGCAAAGACACGCCTTACACCCCGCAACAGCGCGAGTTCCAGGAATACCGCCGCGGCCGCTACGTGGAGTTCAACCTGGTCTATGACCGCGGCACCCTGTTCGGCCTGCAGTCCGGTGGCCGCACCGAATCCATCCTCATGTCGCTGCCACCGCAGGTGCGTTGGGGTTATGACTGGAAGGCCGCGCCCGGCAGTGAAGAAGCGCGCCTGACAGAGTACTTCCTGCAGGACCGCGACTGGCTCGGCCAGTAAGCCTGTGGATAAACAAGGAGCCGTCATGGACCAGTACGTCGTTTTTGGTAACCCCATCGGCCACAGCAAGTCGCCGCTGATCCACCGCCTGTTCGCCGAGCAGACCGGTCAGGACCTGGAATATGCCACGCTGCTGGCGCCACTGGACGAGTTCAGCGACTGCGCGCGCGGCTTCTTCAAGCAAGGCAGTGGCGGCAATGTCACCGTGCCGTTCAAGGAAGAGGCCTACCGCCTGTGCGACAGCCTGACCCCGCGTGCCCGGCGCGCAGGCGCAGTGAACACGCTGAGCAAGCTGGCTGATGGCACCCTGCAGGGCGACAACACCGACGGCGCTGGCCTGGTGCGCGACCTGACGGTGAATGCCGGGGTCGAGCTGGCGGGCAAGCGCATTCTCATCCTCGGTGCCGGTGGCGCCGTGCGCGGCGTGCTGGAGCCTATTCTGGCGCACAAGCCGCAGTCGCTGGTGATTGCCAACCGTACCGTGGAAAAGGCCGAGCAGCTGGCGCGCGAGTTCGATGAACTGGGGCCGGTGGTGGCCAGCGGGTTTGCCTGGTTGCAGGAACCTGTGGATGTGATCATCAACGCCACCTCGGCGAGCTTGGCCGGGGAATTACCACCGATTGCCGACAGCTTGGTCGAGGCGGGTCGTACGGTTTGCTACGACATGATGTATGGCAAGGAGCCGACGCCGTTTTGCCAGTGGGCTACCAAGCTGGGGGCTGCCAAGGTACTGGATGGGTTGGGGATGCTGGCTGAGCAGGCAGCTGAAGCCTTCTTTATCTGGCGTGGCGTGAGGCCGGATACGGCGCCGGTGTTGGCTGAACTGCGCCGGCAACTCGCTCGGGGCTGAGATGGCCGGGGCCGCTTGGCGGCCCTATCGCGACGCAAGGCCGTTTCCACAAAGTACGTCGTACGCCGATCCTCTGTGGGAGCGGCCTTGCGTCGCGATGGGCTGCAAAGCAGCCCCAGAATCCCAACCTCATTCCTCAAACCGGATCGGGCACAACTCCACCCCTTCCAGCTTCTGCAACTCCTCGATCACTTGGGGCCTGGCCCGGTGCAAGGTCAAACTCCCCCCCAATCGCCGCAACCTTCGTGCCTCACGGTGCAACATGTCCACACCCGAGTAATCGATGAAATTCACCTGCCGGGCATCGATCACTACATGCGGCCCCTGGCAGCGCTGCAAGCGCACCTGCAGGTAATGCGCCGCACCAAAGAAAATCGACCCACCTACCCGCAATACATCCGCGTCCCCTTCACGGCTTTGTTGGATCCGTGGTCGTGAGGTGCGCTTCAAATAGAAGAACAGCGAAGCCAGTACCCCGGCATAGATGGCCGTCTGCAGCTCCAGCAGCAATGTCGCTGCCGCCGTCAGCGCCATCACCAGAAACTCCGAGCGGCTGACCCGGAACAATGCACGGATCCCTCGGTGGTCCACCAACCCCCAGCAGATCAGCAGAATACTGCCGGCCATGGCCGGTATCGGCAGGTGCGCGATCAGGCCGGCGCCAGTCACCGCGAACAACGCCACCCACAGCGCCGAAAACACCCCGGCCATGGGCGAGCGGGCGCCCGCCTCGTAGCTCAGGCCCGAGCGGGTGAAGGAGCCGGCAGACAAGTAACCCGAGAAAAAGGCACCAGCAATGTTCGACAGGCCCTGTGCGCGGATTTCCTGGTCCGGGTCGATCAGTTGTTCTGAACGTGCCGATAACGAGCGAGCAATCGACAGACTGGTGACCAACCCCAGCATGCCTACCGCCACGGCGCTGGGCAGCAGACGCAACATGAGCTCCACGTCCAGCAAAGGCAGCGGGCTGAAAGGCGGGAGTTGCCCGGTGAACGCTGCCACCCGCGGTACATGGCCAAAGAAGCCCGGCATCAGCCAGGCCAGCAAGCTGACCAGGATCAGGCTTATCAACAGGCTCGGCCAGCGTGGGCGCCAGAGTTTGAAGGCCACACCGATCACGACGGTGGCCAGGCCCAGCAGCAAGGAAGGCAGGTCGACCTCGCCTGCGTGGCTGGCCAGGTCTTGCACGGTCATCAGCGCGGTGGCCTGGCTGGGCAGGGCCATGCCCAGCAGGTTGGGTAGCTGGCCCAAGGCAATGACGATGGCGGCACCCAGCGTGAAGCCGAGCACCACGGAATGGGAGACGAAGTTGACCAGCGCACCGAAGCGCAACAGCCCGAGCAGCAGCTGGAAAATGCCGCCGAGGAAGGTCAGCAGCAACACAAGCGTGATGTAGTCAGCGCTGCCGGCCACGGCCAGCGGGCTGATGCTGGCGTAGAGCACGATGGAAATGGCAGCGGTCGGGCCGCAGATCAGGTACCAGGAAGAACCCCACAGGCAGGCGATAAGTACCGGCACGATGGCGGCGTAAAGCCCGTATTCGGCGGGCAGGCCGGCGATCAGGGCGTAGGCGATGGATTGCGGCAGGGCGAGGATGGCGCCGCTCAAGCCTACCAGCAGGTCCTGGCGCAGGCTGCGGCCCGATTGGCGGGGAAGCCAGGTGAGGAAGGGCAGCAGTAAAGAGAGGCGATGCATGGGTTATCCACAATCCTTAAGGGGTCGCCAAGCCCTGTGGGAGCGGGCATGCCCGCGAAAAAGCCAACGCGTTGCTTGGCACCGGCTTTGCCGGTGTTCGCGGGCGCGCCCGCTCCCACAGGGTTGGTGTGTTGCTTTGTGAGATTACAGTTTGGCTTTGACGGCCTCCAGGGCATCCCCATCGGCCTTGGTGGTAACTCCGGCCAACCACCCATCCAACCGTTCAGGATGCGCTTTCACCCAGGCCTTGGCCGCTTCATCGAAGCTGATCTTCTTGTCTACCACCTCGGCCATGATGCTGTTTTCCATGTCCAGTGTGAACTTGAGGTTACCCAGCAGCTTCGCGGCATTCGGGCAGGCTTGTGGATAACCCTTGCGCGTCAGCGTATATACCTCGCCCTTGCTGCCGAACCACTTTTCCCCACCGGTCAGGTAATGCATTTTCAGCTTCACGTTCATCGGGTGCGGGGTCCAGCCAAGGAAGGTGATGAATTGTTGCTTCTTCACCGCCCGGTCGACCTGGGCCAGCATCGCCTGCTCGCTGGACTCCACCAGCTTCCACTGGCCGAGGTTGAATTCATTCTTGTCGATGATTGCCTTGAGCGACAGGTTGGCCGGGGCGCCGGAGCCGATTCCATACAGCTTTTTGTCGAACTGCCCGGCGTGTTTCTGCAGGTCAGCGAAGTCCTTCACCCCGGCATTCCACACATAGTCGGGCACTGCGAGGGTGAACTCGGTTCCCTCCAGGTTGCGCGACAGCTGCTGCACATCGCCATTGGCGATGAACTTGTCATGGAAGCCTTGCTGCGCCGGCATCCAGTTGCCGAGGAAGGCGTCGACCTGGCCGTCCTTGAGGCCGCCGTAGATGATCGGTACGGCCAGGCTGTCGATCTTCACCTGGTAACCCAGGCTTTCCAGTAACAGGCGTGCCACGGCATTGGTCGAGGCAATATCACTCCAGCCGGGGTCGGCCATTTTCACGGTACTGCATTGCGCATCGCTGTCTGCGGCGTGGGCCGTGGTGGCGCTCAGGGCCAGGACGAACACGGCGGCGGAGAACTTGTGCATGGCGGCCTCTCTTCTCAATCCAGGGGGGCGGGCTGTGGATAACGTGCCTTGCGCTCGAGGTCATCGAGATCGATGTGGTTGCGCATGTACTGTTGGCTGGCGTCCACCAGTGGTTGGTGATCCCAGCTTTTCAGCTTGCCGATGGCCAGCGCTTCGGCCACCAGGCGGCGGCGGCGCTGGCTGGCCAGCACCTGCTGGCGCAGGCTGGGGATGTCCCAGCGCTGTTGCGCTTCATCGACAAATGCCTGCAGCAGCACCTGGTGGTCCGGGCTGCCGGTGAGGTTCTCCCGCTCGTGCGGGTCGCGGCTCAGGTCATAGAGTAGGCATGGGTCGTCTTCGCTGTACACGAACTTGTAGGGCCCGCGGCGGATCATCATCAGCGGGCCGACGGTGCCTTCGGCCATATACTCGCCGATCACCTCGTCGTGACCGCCCTGCCCTTGCAGATGGCCCAGCAGTGAGCGGCCGTCCAGCTGCAGGTCTTTATCCACAGCGCCGCCAGCCAGTTCGACCAAGGTTGGCAACAGGTCGCAGGTCGACACCGAGGCAGTGACCCGGCCCGCCGCGAAGCGCTTCGGCGCATGGATCAGCAGCGGCACCCGCGCCGACATTTCGAACCAGTGCATTTTGTACCAGAGGCCACGTTCGCCAAGCATGTCGCCGTGGTCGCCGGAAAACACGATCACTGTGTCATCGGCCAGGTTGCATTCCTCCAGGGTCTGCAGCAATTGGCCGATGTTGTCATCGATATAGCTGCACGCGCCGAAGTAGGCGCGGCGGGCGTCGCGAACCTTATCCACAGGCAGTGGCTTGTTCCACAGGTCGTAGACCTTCAGCAGGCGCTGCGAATGCGGGTCGAGTGCTGCCTGGCTGAACTCGGCACGGGGCATGGGGATATCCACACCTTCGTAGCGGTCCCAGTAGCGTTTGGGAATGGTGTAGGGGTCGTGCGGGTGCGTCATCGAAACGGTCAGGCAAAATGGCCGGCCATCGTTTTCGCGCACATGGTCGTACAGGTACTGACGCGCCTTGAACACTACCTCCTCGTCGAAATCCAGCTGATTGGTGCGCACGCATGGACCGGCCTGCAGCACCGAGGACATGTTGTGGTACCAGCTTGGACGCACATCGGGTTCGTCCCAGTTCACCGCCCAACCGTAGTCGGCCGGGTAGATGTCGCTGGTCAGGCGTTCTTCATAGCCGTGTAACTGGTCCGGGCCGCAGAAGTGCATCTTGCCCGACAGCGCGGTGCGGTAGCCCAGGCGACGCAGGTAATGGGCGTAGGTCGGCACATCGGCAGGGAAGTCGGCCGCGTTGTCGTAGGCGCCAATGCGGCTGGGCAACTGACCGCTGACCAGGGTGAAGCGTGATGGCGCGCACAGTGGGCTGTTGCAGTAGGCCGAGTCGAACACCACGGCTTGCTCGGCCAGATGGCCGAGGTGCGGCATCTTGATGGGCGAAGGGCCGTAGATCGGCAGCAAGGGCGCGGCCATCTGGTCGGCCATGATGAACAGGATATTCGGACGCGTCATAGTGGCTTCCATCGTTGAGGGTTATGCGAACTGCTTGCCTACCAAGATGCGACTGTGGATAACATGGGTAAAGCCCATGGCGGGCAATGACTGGGATTAGCCAAGCTTATGTTTGAGCACCTTGCTGGGTTGTCGCTGGATACCTTGCGCGTATTCGAGGCCGCTGCGCGCCTACGTGGCTTTACTGCTGCGGCGCTGGAGTTGGGTACCACGCAGCCGGCAGTGAGCCAGCAGGTGAAGCGCCTGGAGGCACAGTTGGGCACGCGCCTGTTTGACCGTATTTACCGGGGCATCGAGCTGACCGAGGCTGGCCAGTTGCTGTTCGAACAGGTGCATCAGGGGCTGCAGTCCATGGATGACGGTATTGCCCAGGCCGGCGGGCGCGGCCAGCGCGAAGTGCTGCAGGTCGCCACCGACTTTGCCTTTGCGGCGTTCTGGCTGATGCCAAGGCTGCAGCGCTTTCATGAGGCTTATCCTCAGGTGGATGTGAGCCTGGTGACGGGTGAGCGCAGCCAGGGCATGTTGCGCCCGGACATTGATGTGGCGGTGCTGTTTGGCGATGGACGCTTTCACCAAGGAGAAAGCCGCTGGCTATTCGATGAGGAAGTGTTCCCGGTGTGCAGCCCCCATCTGACTCATGGCAAAGCCTTGTCAGCTGTGGCTTTGCAACGATTGCCGCTGCTGCATTTGAAGGGCGAGCAGGCCAGCCGCTGGTTTGACTGGGCGGGGGTATTTCGTGGGTTTGGTGTGGAAAGCTCACCGCCGGCGGGGCAGCTGCGGTTTGATAACTATACCTTGCTGATTCAGGCAGCGATTGCCGGGCAAGGGGTGGCGATTGGCTGGGCGCACCTGGTGGATGGGTTGGTGGAGCAAGGGTTGCTGTGCCGGCCGCTGGAGGGGAGTTTGCGCTCGGAACGCGGCTATTACGTAGTCTTACCGCCGCGCAAGCGGCGTGGGGCGTTGATCGAGCGGTTCGTGGATTGGTTGGAGCAGGAGCGCAGCCTTTGAGATTTTGGGGCCGCTTTGCGGCCCCCGGCAATTTAGACCACGAAGTTCAGGTGCTCGCCCCGGTGCAAGTCCAGCTCCAGCATGTCCACCATCCCCGCTGCGATCCTGGACAATCGCCGCAACGGCTCAGCCAGCCCAGGCTCCAGCGTGCCTTCGGTACTGCGAAAATGCTCCATGCCCAACCCGGCCAGTTCCTCCGGTGCATTGATCAGCGTCCAGTGCAAGGCACTGCGCTGCAACCCATCAACCACCTGGGCCACGCATTCCCGTTCCACCTCGCTGTACTTGCCCGGCTCATCCAGCACATCGAAATCGCCCACAAGCAGTAGCCGGCGTATAGTCGTACGCGAAAGCCCCGCCACCAGCGCCTCGCTCAAGCGTGCCTGCCCCGGCAGGTCACCCGGCGCCAGCGCTGGTAACAGGGCGATCACCGCCGAGCCGCCCGCTGCGCCCTGCTCCGCCTGGTGGGCATCACCCAGCCCCCCTATCTTGAAGTGCAGGCCCGGACGCGGCGAATGGCGGTTGAGGTCGTCGACCACGGCGATGACTTCGTGCTGGCGCGACAGCAGCTCGACCATCAGGGCATTGCCCAGGCTGCTTTCAGGCCCGAACAGGACCAGTTTGAACACTGGGGTTTCGGCGTTTTTCACTGCATCACTCCCGTTGCAGGTGGTGATGGTTGGACCGCAATCAGGAGTTATCGTGCAGAGGATCAAGGGTTATCACGCCCACGTTTATTACGACGCAGCCACCATGGAGCAGGCCCGCGAACTGTGCGAGGAGGCGGCGCGGCTGTTCCCGGTGACCATGGGGCGCATGCATCAGAAACCGGTTGGGCCGCATCCGGACTGGAGTTGCCAGCTGGCGTTCGGGCCCGAAGTGGTGGGAGTGGTTTTGCCTTGGTTGGCGCTGTACCGCAAGGGCCTGGTGGTATTCATGCATCCGGAAACCGGGGATGAACTGGCGGATCACCGGGATCATGCGATCTGGATGGGGGCCGTGCGGCCATTGAATCTGTCGGTTTTTGGGGGCTAGGCGGGGGTTGCCTGTGCTGGCCTCTTCGCGGGTGAACCCGTTCCTACAACGATATCGCAGAGCCAGAGGGTGGCACTGGCCCCGTAGGAGCGGGTTTACCCGCGAAGCAGACGACGCGATTTAGCGGCGTGCGCCACGCACCCCTTCAGCCAATGCCGAGCACAGGCTCAATACATCAGTCACCGCCTGATCGGCGCTTTTGGCCTGGGCGATCTTGTCGACCAGTGCCGAGCCCACCACCACACCATCCGCCAAGCGGGCAATGTTCGCAGCCTGTTCCGGCGTGCGAATGCCGAAGCCAACGCTGATCGGCAGATCGGTATGCCGGCGCAGGCGGGCAATGGCTTCGGTCACATGCTCGGTGGTCGCCGAACCGGCACCGGTCACACCAGCCACCGACACGTAGTAGACGAACCCGGAGCTGCGCTCCAGCACGCGCGGCAGGCGCGCGTCGTCGGTGGTCGGGGTGGTCAGGCGGATGAAGTCGATGCCTGCGGCCTGGGCCGGGGTAGCCAGTTCGGCGTCGTGCTCTGGCGGAAGGTCGACGATGATCAGGCCATCGACGCCCGCTGCCTTGGCTTGAGCCACGAACGTGTCCACGCCAAAGCGGTGAATAGGGTTGTAGTAACCCATCAGCACGATCGGCGTGGTCTGGTTATCCACACGGAATTCGCGAACCATCTGCAGGGTCTTGGCCAAGGTCTGGCCAGCTTCAAGGGCGCGCAGGGTGGCCAGCTGGATGGCCACGCCATCGGCCATCGGGTCGGTGAACGGCATGCCCAGCTCGATCACGTCGGCGCCAGCAGCCGGCAGGCCCTTGAGGATCTGCAACGAGGCGTCGTAGCCCGGGTCGCCAGCTGTGACGAAGGTGACCAGTGCCGAGCGGCCTTCGGCCTTCAGCTCGGCGAAGCGTTGTTCAAGACGGCTCATGCCTGTTTCTCCTGGGCGGCCATGTGGTTCATGACGGTTTGCATGTCTTTGTCGCCGCGGCCCGACAGGCACACGACCATCAGGTGGTCCTTGGGCAGCTTCGGTGCGCGCTTGATCGCTTCGGCCAAGGCGTGGGAGCTTTCCAGGGCTGGAATGATGCCTTCCAGACGGCAGGTTGCGTGGAACGCATCCAATGCTTCGTCGTCGGTGATGCTGACGTACTCGACGCGCTTCACCTCATGCAGATAGGCGTGCTCCGGGCCGATGCCCGGGTAGTCCAGGCCTGCGGAAATCGAGTGGGCATCGGTGATCTGGCCGTCTTGGTCCTGCAACAGGTAGGTGCGGTTGCCGTGCAACACGCCCGGTACGCCGCCGTTCAGGCTGGCGGCGTGCTTGTCGGTGTGTACGCCGTGGCCACCGGCTTCAACGCCGATGATCTGCACGCTCGGCTCTTCGAGGAACTCATGGAACAGGCCCATGGCATTGGAGCCGCCGCCGACGCAGGCAACCAGGCTGTCTGGCAGGCGGCCTTCCTTCTCTTGCAACTGGGCACGGGTCTCTTTGCCGATGATCGACTGGAAGTCGCGCACCATGGCGGGGTACGGGTGTGGGCCAGCCACGGTGCCGATCAGGTAGAAGGTGTCTTCGACGTTGGTAACCCAGTCACGCAGGGCTTCGTTCATGGCGTCTTTCAGGGTGCCGGTGCCGGCGGTAACCGGCACGATCTCGGCGCCCAGCAGCTTCATGCGGAACACGTTGGCCTGCTGGCGCTCGATGTCGGTGGCGCCCATGTAGATCACGCAAGGCAGGCCGAAGCGCGCGGCGACAGTGGCGGTGGCGACACCGTGCATGCCGGCGCCGGTTTCGGCGATCAGGCGCTTTTTGCCCATGCGCTTGGCCAGCAGCACCTGGCCGATGCAGTTGTTCACCTTGTGCGCGCCGGTATGGTTGAGCTCTTCACGCTTGAAGAAAATCTTCGCCCCGCCGCAATGCTCGGTCAGGCGCTCGGCGAAGTACAGCGGGTTGGGGCGGCCGATGTAGTCGCGCTGAAAGTAAGCCAGCTCTTCAAGGAACTTGGGGTCTGCCTTGGCCGCTTCGTATTCGCGGGCCAGGTCCAGCACCAGTGGCATCAGGGTTTCGGCCACGTAGCGGCCGCCGAACGAGCCGAACAGGCCATTGGCGTCGGGGCCGGGGCGGTATTGGGACTGGGTCATGGGGCGCTCCGGGGCGTAGTGAATGAGTGATGAGCTTTACTCTAACCACGGCAAGCTCGGCTGAAAACCGATAAGATTGCGTAAACTTGTCAGAAAAACTCACAGGTAAAATGGCCCACGACCTCCCTCCCCTCAATGCCCTGCGCGCCTTCGAGGCTGCCGCCAGGCTGAACAGTGTCAGCCAGGCGGCGGAAGCGCTGCACGTCACCCACGGCGCTGTCAGCCGGCAGATCAAGGTGCTTGAGGAGCATCTGGGCGTAGCCCTGTTCGTCAAGGACGGGCGTGGCATCAAACTCACAGATGCCGGTATGCGTCTGCGCGATGCCAGCGGTGAGGCCTTCGACCGGCTGCGCAGCGTGTGTTCCGAGCTCAGCCGTGATGTGAGCGAGGCGCCATTCGTGCTGGGCTGCTCGGGCAGCCTGCTGGCGCGGTGGTTTATCCCGCGACTGGGCCGGTTGCAGGCGGATTTGCCTGAGCTGCGCTTGCACCTGTCGGCGGGTGAGGGCGACTTGGACCCGCGGCGGCCCGGGCTGGATGCGTTGCTGGTGTATGCCGAGCCACCGTGGCCGGCGGACATGCAGGTGCACGTGCTGGCCGAAGAATGCATCGGGCCGGTGCTCAGCCCACATTTCGCAGGTTTCCAGCGCTTGCAGGGGGCGCCCGCCAAGGCATTGTTGGGCGAAGCCTTGCTGCACACCACTTCACGCCCGCAAGCGTGGCCTACCTGGGCGGTGCAACAGGGCCTGGACCCGACGGCCATTCACTATGGTCAGGCTTTCGAGCACCTGTATTACCTGCTGGAGGCTGCCGTGGCCGGATTGGGCGTGGCGATTGCACCGCAGCCACTGGTCGCCGATGACCTGCGGGCGGGCCGTTTGAGTGCGCCTTGGGGCTTCTCACCTACCCAGGCGGCGCTGGCATTGTGGGTGCCACGGCGCGCCGCAGACGGGCGCGCCGAGCAGTTGGCGCAGTGGTTACGGGCGGAACTTGCGCGGCAGAGCGCTTAGTTTCGCTTGCATATCAGGTAGGCCGCCAGCAGGCCCAGCGCACCAATGGCCACACCGGCGGTGGTGTATGGGTGCTCCTGGGCGTAGTCCCGGGTGGCTATGCCGGTCTGTCGGGTGCGCTGCTTCACTTCCTCGTACGCATCGCTCAGTAGGCTGCGCGAATGACGCAGTGCGCTTTCAGCGTTGCTGCGGATTGCCTTCACCGACTTCTGGGACTCTTCCGACGCATCATGCTTGAGGTGTTCCAAGCTTTTCAGAAGGCTCTCGATCTCCGCTTCCATGCTTTCCAGGGATGTTTTACGCAGCGAGTTGCGGTGCATGTTGACTCTCCTTTGCAGTATGGGCTGTAAGGATTGCGACCCTTGGGCTGCGTGAAAGTGCGATCGAACTTTCGCTGACAGTGACCGCTCGCAGGTAAACCAGGCCTGCGCTGCTAGGCTGAATCTCACTGTCAACCACGGAGAGCACTCATGACCGATCATCACACCTACAAGAAAATCGAACTGGTCGGGTCTTCGCCCACCAGTATCGAAGAGGCGATTAACAATGCTCTGGCCGAAGCCGGTAAAAGCATCAAGCACCTGGAATGGTTCGAAGTGGTCGATACCCGCGGCCATATCCGCGACAACAAAGCGGCGCACTTCCAGGTCACGCTGAAGGTCGGCTTCCGTATCGCCAATAGCTGAAACAACGTTGGGTTGTATGATCCCGGCGTGATGAGGTATTCAGAAAAGGGGCGCCTTGGTGGGGCCCCTTCTGATTTCATCTGCACAAGGAACGCGAGTGATGAACAAACTGATTCTGGCGCTGGGCCTGATGACCCTGGCCGGTGGTGCGCTGGCAGCGGGCAAACCGTGCGAGGAACTGAAGGCGGAAATTGCGGCCAAGCTGGATGCCAAGGGCGTCACTGGCTACAAGCTGGAGATCGTCAAGAAAGGCGAGCCGGCGGGCAAGGTGATTGGTAGCTGCGAGGCCGGTAGCAAGGAGATTGTTTACCGCCGCGGCTAATGTGTTTGCTCATTCGCGGGCTTGCTCGCTCCCAAGTCAACCTATGGGAGCGGGCGAGCCCGCGACGAGGGTCACTCGGTCTTGAGGGCCTGCGCCATCAGCTCATATGACCGAATGCGGTCCGCATGCTCATACAGGTCACAGGTAAAGATCAGCTCATCCGCACCCGTCTGTTCCAGCAGCACTTCTACCTTGGCCTTTACCTTCTGCGGGCTGCCGATCATGGCCAGCCCCAGGAAGCTGCCCACCGTCTCTCGCTCATGGGGCAACCACAGCCCATCCATGCTTTCCACGGGTGGCTTCTGCATCAGGCTCTGCCCACGAATCAGCGCCAGGATGCGCTGGTAGACCGAGGTGGCCAGGTATTCGGCCTTCTCGTCGGTCTGCGCCACCACCATGGGAATGCCCAGCATCACATACGGCTTGTCCAGCGTGGTCGAGGGCTTGAAATGGTTGCGGTACACGCGAATGGCCTCGTGCATGTAGCGTGGCGCGAAATGCGAGGCGAAGGCGTAGGGCATGCCGCGCATGCCCGCCAGCTGGGCACTGAACAGGCTGGATCCCAGCAACCACATCGGCACGTCGGTGTCGTACCCCGGTACGGCGATCACTTTTTGATCATCAGTGCGTGGCCCGAGGTAGCGCGAAAGCTCCTCGACATCGTCCGGGAAGTCGTCCGGGCCGCCAGCGCGGTCGCGTCGCAGGGCATAGGCCGTCATCTGGTCCGAACCCGGTGCACGGCCCAGGCCAAGGTCGATACGCCCCGGATACAGGCTGGCCAAGGTGCCGAACTGCTCGGCGATCACCAGTGGCGCATGGTTGGGCAGCATCACCCCGCCAGAGCCCACGCGAATACGTGAGGTCCCCCCGGCCAGGTAGCCGATCAGCACCGAAGTCGCCGAACTGGCGATGCCGTCCATGTTGTGGTGCTCGGCCACCCAGAAGCGGTTATAGCCAAAGCGCTCGACATGCTGCGCCAGGTCCAGCGAGTTGCGCAGCGATTGCGCGGGGCCAGCGTCGGCGCGTACGGGCACCAGGTCCAGGGTGGAAATCTTCAGGTCACGCAGCTGCGTCATGGAGCCTCCGCAAAAGTGATTGGCCAGAGGCCTTTTTGACTCTGTATGGGCGCGTTCGTTGGATTCAATGCCTGCAAGCATATTGCTCTGAACTTGCGGCAGGCGGCAGGCCTCTGAACCCTAGGTAAGCAACCCAGTGACCAGGAGGCATCATGAAAAAGACAGCATCGGCGATCTGGCAAGGTGGCCTGAAGGATGGAAAAGGTCTGCTTTCTACCGAAAGCGGCGCACTCAAGCAGAACCCTTATGGCTTCAACACACGTTTCGAGGGCACGCCCGGCACCAACCCGGAGGAGCTGATTGGCGCGGCCCATGCCGGTTGCTTCTCGATGGCGCTATCCATGATGCTCGGCGAGGCGGGGCTTACCGCAGAGCGGATCGACACGGCTGCAGAGGTGACGCTCGACAAGCAAGCTGACGGTTTTGCCATTACCGCGGTGCATCTGGTGCTCAGGGCCAAGGTACCTGGGGCCAGCGAGGCTCAGTTCCTGGAGATTGCCAACAAGGCGAAGGAAGGCTGCCCGGTGTCCAAGGTTTTGAATGCAAAGATCAGCCTGGATGCGGCGCTGGTGGGGTGAAACGGTGCAACGGTGGTGGTTTGCTGTAGTCTAAAGAACGTCGGCAGCGCCACTGCCCTTTCCAGGAGCCGTTCCATGATTCGCGTAGCTATCGCTGTGTTGGCTTCCCTTGTCGCCACGTCTGCGCTGGCGGCCGTCAAGCCATGCGAGGAGCTGAAAGCCGAGATCGAGGCCAAGATCCAGGCCCAAGGGGTTTCGTCCTACACGCTGGAGATCGTGCCCAACAGCGAGGTCAAGGACCAGAACATGGTCGTCGGGACCTGCGATGGCGGGACGAAGAAGATCATCTATCAAAAGAACGATCGATAAGCATCAGGGCCCGGGGCTGCGAAGCAGCCCCACACTCACGGGATGCAGAACACGTCGCTAGGCTCGTTCACCACCACCTTGCGGTTGGCGTCATACAGCAGCACCTGCGGCTCCATCACCGGCGCCCGCGCTTCCAGGCGATAGCGCTCGCCGGCCTTGAAGTTGTCAAAGCGGACGGTCAGGTAGCAGGTTCGGTCCCTGGGTTGTGACATGAGGCCGCCCGAGTAGATTTCATAATCGAAGCGCACCACCAGTTCATGCTTGCCCGGTGTCACCTGAAAGTAACGGCCATCGTCCAGGCGCTTGCCATCGAGGCGGTCGGCCATGATCACCCGACCGGGGGTCATGGTGTACAGATCGACCCAAGCCTGCTTGGGGTCGACGGGCGGCAAGGGGCTGGCGCAAGCCCCCAGTGTACTGAGGGCGATCAGCATCATGGGCTGGCGCATGGCAAAACTCCCACTTGCGATTTACAAGTAACAAGCATAGCGCCGTTTGTGCAGTTCAGGTGCGCTGACAACCCGCCGGCAGCCCTTGACCCAGCAGTTTTTGCTGGTGGTCGTAGAGTTTTATCCAAGGGCGGAAGCCAATGCTGCCAGCCTGCAGCTGATAACGCTGCCCGGCGCTGAAGTCCTTGAAGGTCAGCTTGACCTGGCAATCGCGCCACAGTGGCTCATCGACGGGGCCGATATTGCTGGGGTTAACCGGAAACTGATAGCGCACGGTCAGTTCGTGGCTGCCGGGTTGAACCTCGAAATAGCGGCTGTCAGCCCAGTCACGCTCATCGACCTGCACGGCGTCTAGCGAAGTATTGTCGTAGCGGGTGAGGTCGATCCAGGCCTGGTTCGGGTCTGGGTCTGGCAATGTTGAACAGGCAGAGATCAACAACACTGAGCCGGCGACCAATAATGCACGCATGGCGAAACTCCCCCTTGGCGAGATAGTCTTGGAGCGAAATGGTCTTGAGCGAGTCAGACAGTCCCGGATGCTTCGACTTTTTCTTATGCAGCGCTCAGGCCTTGGGGCACTCGACCGCATTTTCACCCGTTTGGTTCCGCTGCTTGCGGCGTTCCTGCTGAACGGTTGCAGCAATGTCTCCTACTATGGGCAGCTGGCCCAGGGCCAGTGGCAGTTGCTGCGGGCGCGGCAGCCTGTAGAGCAGGTATTGGCCGACCCTGCTACCCCTGCACCCTTGCGCGCGCACCTGCAACAGGCCGAACAGGCGCGGGTGTTTGCCAGCCAGCAATTGAAACTGCCAGACAACCGCAGCTACCGGGTATATGCCGACCTTGGCCGCCCCTACGTGGTATGGAATGTGTTCGCCACACCCGAGTTGTCGTTGCAACCGGTAACGCACTGCTTTCCGATTGCCGGGTGCGTGGCGTACCGCGGCTACTACCAGCAAGGCGCGGCGCGAGGTGCGGCGGCGTTGATGCGTCAGGATGGCCTGGATGTGTACGTGGGCGGCGTGGAAGCATATTCGACCCTGGGTTGGTTCGATGACCCGATTTTGTCGTCGATGGTGGGCTGGGGCGATGAGCGCCTGGCTACGTTGATCTTTCATGAACTGGCCCACCAGCGCTTCTATGTGCAGGACGATACCGAGTTCAATGAATCGTTTGCCTCGTTCGTCGAGCAGGAAGGCACGCGGCAATGGCGGGCGGCGCGTGGGCTGGCGGCGGTTGACGCAGGGCAGAGGCAGCAGCAGCGTGACCAGTTCATCCGCCTGGTGCTGGCCTGTCGTGAGCGGTTGCAGGCCATTTATGCCGGGCCTTTGGATGATGCGCACAAGCGCCGGGCCAAGCAGGCCGAGTTTGAGCGTTTGAGGCGTGAATACCGGCAGGTGCGTGATGGCCAGTGGGGTGGTGACAAGCGCTATGACGCGTGGATGTATGGGCCGATGAATAATGCCAAGTTGTTGCCGTTCGGGCTCTATGACCAGTGGGTGCCGGCGTTTGCGGCGCTGTTTCGTGAGGTGGGTGGGGATTGGGTTCGGTTTTACGCGCGGGTCGAGCATTTGGGGCGGTTGCCGATTGAAGAAAGGAAAGCGGCGTTGCAGCGTCTGATGGTTAGCCTTTGAGATTTTGGGGCCGCTTTGCGGCCCATCGCGACACAAGGCCCCCACAAAGGCCCTGCGTACGCCGATCGAGGTGGGAGGGCCGGCTGCAAAGCAGCCCTGCTGGTGCTCAAGCCTTGATAAAAGCCTGATGCAAATCGGCTACCGTGGCGAAGTGGAAAGCGGGTTCTTCTGCCATCAGCTCTTCCCGGCTCCCAAACCCGTATCCCACCGCGACGGCTTGCAGCCCGTTTCTGCGCGCGCCGATCAGGTCATGCTTGCGGTCCCCGATCATCAGGGTTTGCGCCGGGTCCAGCCCTTCTTCATCCAGCAAATGGCGAATCAGCTCGACCTTGTTGGTGCGCGTGCCGTCCAGTTCACTGCCGTAGATCACCTTGAAGTGATGATCGAAAGCAAAGTGCCGGGCGATTTCGCGGGCGAACTCCCACGGTTTGGAGGTGGCAATGTACAGCGTGCGGCCCTGCCCGGTCAGGGCCTCAAGCAACTCCGGCACACCTTCGAACACGAGGTTCTCGTATAGACCGGTCACGCGGAAACGCTCCCGGTAGAAGTTCACCGCATCCCAGGCCTTGGCTTCGTCGAAGCGGTAGAACTGCATGAAAGCCTGCAGCAGGGGTGGGCCGATGAAGTGTTCGAGGCGGGCCAGGTCTGGTTCGTCGATGCCCAGCTTGGCCAGGGCGTACTGGATCGAGCGGGTGATGCCCAGGCGTGGGTCGGTCAGGGTGCCGTCGAGGTCGAAGAGGATGTTTTGCTGGTGCATGTACAGGGTTCCACTTGAGTGCTGCGTGGCCTTCTTCGCGGGCATGCCCGCTCCCACAGGTACAGCGCAGGCCTTGATGGCTCCACTGAACCTGTGGAAGCGGGCGTGCCCGTGAATGCGGTCATTCAGGTTGATCGTAGCCTTCGGCCAGGTGCTGGTCCTTGAGCTTCACGTAGTTGCCGGCGCTGTAGGAGAAAAATGCGCGCTCCTTGTCGTTCAGCAGCCGGGCCTGTTTCACCGGGCTGCCCATGTACAGGTAGCCACTGACCAGGCGTTTGCCCGGCGGCACCAGGCTGCCAGCGCCAATGATTACTTCGTCCTCGACGATGGCACCATCCATGATGGTGCTGCCCATACCCACCAGGATACGGTTGCCCAGGGTGCAGCCATGCAGCATCACCTTGTGCCCGATGGTCACTTCGTCGCCGATGATCAGCGGGAAACCGTCCGGGTTGAAAGGCCCGGCGTGGGTAATGTGCAGCACGCTGCCGTCCTGCACGCTGGTGCGCGCGCCAATGCGGATGCGGTGCATGTCGCCGCGCACCACGGTCAACGGCCAGACCGAACTGTCTTCACCGATCTCCACGTCGCCCAGCACCACCGCCGAACGGTCGACGAAGGCCCTGGGCCCAACTTTCGGAGTGTGTTGCTGGAAGCTGCGAATGGCCATGATAGCGTCTCTCATCTGTGCCGATAGGCAGGCTGCCTGCTGCGGTCGGCGTCGATTGTAATTAAGATGGGGCAGTGTTTCTTCTGCCAAGGTATCCAAACCGTGACTGCGAACAACCCGCTTCTGCAATCCCACGATCTGCCGCCCTTCTCGCAAATTCGTGCCGAACACGTGTTGCCGGCGATCGAAGCGATCCTGGCCGACAACCGTAAAGCCATTGCCGAGATCCTTGAAAAGCAGGGCAAGAACCCTACATGGGCCGGCCTGGTGCTGGCCATGGACGAACTGAACGACCGCCTGGGCGCCGCCTGGAGCCCGGTCAGCCACCTCAATGCGGTGTGCAACAGTGCCGAGTTGCGTGAGGCCTACGAGTCGTGCCTGCCGGCGTTGAGCGCCTACTCTACCGAACTGGGCCAGAACCGCGCGCTGTTCGAAGCCTACCAGGCGCTGATCGACAGCCCTGAGGCTGCCGGCTTCGACGTGGCGCAAAAGACTATCCTCGAGCACGCCTTGCGTGACTTCCGCCTGTCGGGTATCGACCTGCCGGCGGACAAGCAGCAGCGTTACGCCGAAGTGCAGAGCAAGCTCAGCGAGCTGGGCAGCCGTTTCTCCAATCAGCTGCTTGACGCCACCCAGGCCTGGACCAAGCATGTTACCGACGAAGCTGCGCTGGCCGGCCTGACCGATTCGGCCAAGGCGCAGATGGCCGCTGCAGCCCAGGCCAAGGGCCTGGACGGCTGGCTGATCACCCTTGAGTTCCCCAGCTACTACGCGGTGATGACCTACGCCAGCGACCGCGCCCTGCGCGAAGAGCTCTACGCCGCCTACTGCACCCGCGCCTCCGACCAGGGCCCGAATGCCGGCCAGTTCGACAATGGCCCGGTGATGCGCGAAATCCTCGACCTGCGCCAGGAGCTGGCCGAACTGCTGGGCTACAAGAACTACGCCGAGCTGAGCCTGGCCACCAAGATGGCCGAGTCCAGCGACCAGGTGCTGAGCTTCCTGCGTGACTTGGCCAAGCGTTCCAAGCCGTTCGCCGCCCAGGATCTGCAACAGCTCAAGGCCTACGCTGCCGAACAAGGCTGCCCCGAGCTGGCCAGCTGGGACGCCGGCTACTTTGGCGAGAAGCTGCGCGAGCAGCGCTACAGCGTGTCGCAGGAAGCCCTGCGCGCCTACTTCCCGATCGACAAGGTGCTGGGCGGCCTGTTCAGCATCGTGCAGCGCCTGTACGGCATCGAAATCGCCGAGCTCAAAGGCTTCGACAGCTGGCACCCGGACGTACGCCTGTTCGAGATCAAGGAAAACGGTCAGCACGTTGGCCGTTTCTTCTTCGACCTGTACGCCCGCGCCAACAAGCGTGGCGGCGCCTGGATGGACGGCGCCCGTGACCGTCGCCGCACCGCTGGCGGCCAGCTGCAAAGCCCGGTGGCCAACCTGGTGTGCAACTTCACCCCGGCCGCGCCCGGCAAGCCCGCGCTGCTGACCCACGATGAAGTCACCACCCTGTTCCACGAATTCGGTCACGGCCTGCACCACATGCTGACCCGCATCGAGCATGCCGGCGTGTCCGGCATCAACGGCGTGGCCTGGGATGCGGTCGAGCTGCCAAGCCAGTTCATGGAAAACTGGTGCTGGGAGCCGGAAGGCCTGGCACTGATTTCGGGTCACTACGAAACTGGCGCCGCCCTGCCCCAGGACCTGCTGGACAAGATGCTGGCCGCGAAAAACTTCCAGTCGGGCATGATGATGGTGCGCCAGCTGGAGTTCTCGCTGTTCGATTTCGAGCTGCACGCCAGCCATGGCGACGGCCGCAGCGTATTGCAGGTGCTCGAAGGTGTGCGTGACGAGGTGTCAGTCATGCGCCCGCCGGCTTACAACCGTTTCCCCAACAGCTTTGCGCACATTTTCGCGGGCGGTTACGCGGCGGGCTACTACAGCTACAAGTGGGCCGAAGTGCTGTCGGCTGACGCCTTCTCGCGCTTCGAGGAAGAAGGCGTGCTGAACGCCGAGACCGGCCGCGCCTTCCGCGAGGCGATCCTGGCCCGTGGGGGTTCGCGCGAGCCGATGGAGCTGTTCGTCGACTTCCGTGGCCGTGAGCCTTCCATCGATGCATTGCTGCGCCACAGTGGTCTCACCGAGGACGCTGCAGCATGAGTGAGGTAGCTGTGAACAAGACCAAGAAGCGCTTCATTGCCGGTGCCGTGTGCCCGGCGTGCAGCGAGCCCGACAAGCTGATGATGTGGAACGAAGACGGCGTACCGCACCGCGAGTGTGTGGCCTGCGGCTTTACCGACACCCTCAACGAGCAGGGCTTGTCGGTGCCGAAGGAACTGGGCACGCGGGTCAACCACCTGGCGCCGAAAGCCGCGCCGGCCAAGGTGCAGACCGTGCAGTTCTTCCCAAATCCGAAGCTGAAAAAGCCGGCTGAGTAATACGGTCATGCCGCCCGGGTGCAATGCCCGGGCTGGCATGGACAGGTGTTAGATAGTCAGGCCACCTGGCGCACGCTGGCCATGCAAGCTCTCTTGCTCATTTCTATCAGCAAGGTGATGCCCCATGGCCAACCCTCTTCTGCAAGATAGCCATATCCCCGTCGATTACTCTTCCATCACCCTCGAAAACATGCAGGCGGCATTCGCTCACGTGCTGCAGGCACACGAGAACGGTGTCCAACGCATCATCCGTGATCAACGAACCATGCCCACCTGGGATGACATGGTGCTGGCGGTGGATGGGCTGGATAGCCGGCTGCTGGCAGTGTTGTATGCCGCCTCACCACTGGTCGGCCGGGATACGGCGTGGGCCAACGTCATCATTGATTTCTACGGGAAAGTGACGGCGCGCTTCGAGCAAAAATTCGCCAACACGGCTTTGCATGACCTGTATGCACGCTTGGCCGGCAGTGACATCGGCAAGCAACTGGATGTCGGGAAGCGTGCCACTTTGCGTTGGCACCTGGGCAAGTTCGCCGCTAGCGGGGCTTTACTCGACACCGCAGGCAAAGCGCATCTGGCAGACCTTCAAGCGCAGATTGGCACTGCACGCGAGGCGTTCCGCAGCAACATCGACCGGCCTGGGTTGAATATCACCGATGAAGCGGAGCTGAGCGGCATCCCGCAGCGGGTACGTGACGAATTGGCTGCAAGTGCACAGCAAGCAGGTAAGCAGGGGTGGTTGATTGCGTGTGACAAGGTGACTACGCGTGAGGTGCTCAAACATGCTGACAACCGCCAGCTCCGTGAGCGCGTGTACCGGGCTTTTCACGCCCGTGGCGTCAGCCATGATCGGCAACAGGACAACCGCACGTATCTGCAGCAACTGGCGCAATTACTTGAGGAGAAGGCCCTCCTGCTCGGTTATTCCGGCCATCTGGAGCAGAGCCTGCAGGTGAAGAGTGCGGGTTCGGTAGCCCAGGTGTGCGGCTTTCTCCACGATCTGGCCGATCATGTGCGACCTGCCATGTTGCGGTGGCGTTCGCAGGTGGAGTGTTGGGCTGCCGAGCAGGGCCTGGGCAAACCCCAACCCTGGGATTTCGAGTACCTGCGGTGTGCTTCGCGCAGCGAGTTTCCTGCCGAAGCGCTGCGCGATTACTTCCCGCTGAATACTGTTGTCAGTGCGTTGCAGCAATTGGCGCAGACGTTGTTTGGTGCAGTGCTGCAGCCCAAAGCGCTGCCTGTCTGGGATGACAGCGTGCAGCCGTTCGAGGTGTGGCAGGACAGCGCTTTCATTGGCTTTCTGTATCTGGATGCCGTGCAACACGCAGGCAAGCAGCCAGACGCGGTGTTCACCACCTATGCAAGGAATCGCCGGGTCGATGCAGAGGGTATCTACCAGGCCGCCTCGGTGGTGGTGTTCAGTGATGTGCCGCAAGCGCTGTCAGGTTCACAGCCGTTGCTCGATCATTTGTCACTGCGCAAGCTGTTCCATGAATTCGGCCATGCCCTGCACCACCTGCTGGTACGTACGACGAACCACGTCATGTCCAATGTGACCGAGCTGGGCACCGATGGTGTGGAGTTGTTCGGCAAGTTGTTCGAACGTTGGGTCTGGGACGCGGACTACCTGGTGGCGATCTCGGCGCGCACCCACGACGGCCACCAACTATCCCGCAAGCAAGCTGATGAGTGCCTGCGGCAGCTACGGCAGCAGAGCGTGGAGGAGATCGCGGGTGATCTATGCCTGGCGCTGTTCGACATGGACCTGCATGGCACTCCAAACGATGGCAGGACCATTGAACAGCGACTGGGTGATGCCCGCGAGCGTTGCGGTTACTGGCCACTCGCTGATTTCGAACATCCGGCGCATGCCTTCGACCACCTTGTGAACGGCTACGATGCGGGTTACTACGCCTACCTGTGGTCGGATGTGCATGCCTTCGATGTGTTCACCCGCTTCAAAGCCGAGGGCCTGTTGAACGGAGCCACGGGTCGGGCACTGCAGGAAGCACTGTTCGCCCCAGGGGCATCGCGCCCATTGCGTGAAGGCATCGAGGCGTTTCTTGGGCGGCAATCGAGCCAGGCAGCGTATCTCGGCTGGCATGGCCTGAAGTAGTCAGACCAGAGGTGCTGGAAAGATCCCGGCATGCACGATACTGTATATGAATACAGTATTCAGGTGAGCCATGATTCCTCCAGCACCGCAAAAGGGCCGTGGCACGGCGCACAACCCACACAACCGCTTTGCCCCTGGTCGTTCGGTGGCGGAAGATGATGGCTGGTACCAGGAAGTGCCGCAAACCCAGGGTACCGAGGTGCGGATCGAGACAGCCAAGTCGGTGATCAGCCGCAACACTTCACCCGACCTCCCTTTCGATCGTTCCATCAACCCTTACCGTGGCTGCGAGCATGGCTGCATCTACTGCTATGCCCGCCCCTCACACGCCTACTGGGACCTTTCTCCCGGCCTGGATTTCGAGACCAAACTGATTGCCAAGACCAACGCCGCCGAGGTGCTGGCACAGCAATTGAGCAAACCGGGCTACGTGTGCGCGCCGATCAATCTGGGCTCCAACACCGACCCGTACCAGCCGATCGAGCGGGAACAGTTGCTGACCCGGCGCTTGCTCGAAGTGTTACTGCGTTTTCGTCACCCGGTGACCATTGTCACCAAGGGTTCACTGGTGCTGCGCGACCTCGACCTGCTGGCCGAGATGGCCCGCCAGCGCCTGGCACGGGTGATGATCAGCCTGACCACGCTGGACGACGGCCTCAAACGGGTGCTCGAACCCCGAGCAGCCTCACCCGGTGCGAGGTTGAGGGCCATCCGGGTATTGCGTGAAGCGGGCGTACCTGTGGGTGTTTTGTGTTCGCCGATGATTCCGATGATCAACGACAGTGAACTGGAACGCCTGCTGGAGGCGGCCAAGGAGGCTGGCGCACAGAGTGCGGCCTACATGATGCTGCGCCTGCCGCTGGAAGTGGCGCCGTTGTTCGAGCAGTGGTTACAGGACCATTACCCGCAGCGGGCGGCGCATGTGTTGAGCCTGATCCGCCAGAGCCGCGGTGGCGAGCTGTATGACAGCCGGTTCGGTGTGCGCATGCGTGGTGAAGGGGTATTTGCCGAGTTGCTGGCGCAGCGCTTTGCCAAGGCGATGAAACGGCTGGACTTCGAAGGGCGCGAGGCGCAGGCGCTGGATTGCTCGGCGTTTTGCCCTCCGGGTGGGCAGATGGCGCTGTTCTGACATGAACCCACCCCCCACAGGGGGCTGCGCATTGCTCACAACGCAACTAATAACAACCAATAATTGCGCTAATACATATTGGCAGTTGATGTTTTTTTGCTATTATCCAGTTCCCGCCTTTTTCATCTGGAACGCCCGTTCTAGAGCCTTCGAATTAAGTTTCAGTTAAGTTTTCCCCGCTAGCGTAGGTAACAAGTCCACACCGACTGTGATCTATGGCCCGTGCGTGTCATCTAAAACCCTGCATAGCCTGAATCTTTCACCGGTAAAATGGATTTACCTACACACCGTCAAGAGGATGAATCATGCCCGTCAAGGACCCATCCAAGGTCGTACCGCAGGTCCCCGCGGAAAGCGCCGATGCTGCCCTTAAGCACATCGTCGACGGCTTCCTGCGCTTTCACCATGATGTTTTCCCTGATCAGCAAGAGCTGTTCAAGAAGCTCGCCACCGCGCAAACACCACGCGCGATGTTCATCACCTGTGCCGATTCGCGCATCGTTCCCGAGCTGATCACCCAGAGCTCGCCAGGCGACCTGTTCGTGACCCGTAACGTGGGTAACGTGGTACCGCCTTATGGCCAGATGAACGGCGGCGTTTCCAGCGCCATCGAGTACGCCGTAATGGCGCTTAAAGTTCACCACATCATCATCTGTGGCCACTCCGACTGTGGTGCCATGCGTGCGGTACTCAACCCGCAGTCGCTGACCAAGATGCCTACCGTTGGCGCCTGGTTGCGCCACGCTGAAGTGGCCCGCACCGTGGTCGAGAACAACTGCTCCTGCGGCAGCGAACACGAGACGATGCAAGTGCTGACCAAAGAGAACGTCATCGCCCAGCTGCATCACTTGCGCACCCATCCTTCGGTGGCTTCGCGCCTGGCAGCCGGTGAGCTGTTCATTCATGGTTGGGTGTACGACATCGAGACCAGCAAGATCGAAGCCTACGACGCCGCCAGCGACAGCTTCCTGCCCTTGGCCGCGGGTGAACCCGTTCCCTGCGCCACTCCGAGAGGCCGCTACTAAGCGACCCGTCCGCCGCTAGAACCTTGATAGCCGGCTGCACCCTGCAGGGGTGTGGCGCGGCCTTCGGCTGCCTTGAATTCCCTGACTGCCCTGCCGGCGTGCTCGCTGGCGGCCCGCGCCTGCGCGCTTGTCAGGGGCAAACGTGCCCACGGCCAGGGGAATGGCCGTGCGACTAGAGAAAGGAGAAACACGGTGAACATTACACAGTTGAAAGCGGCCCTGCCGCGTGAGTTGCTGGCGTCGGTGGTGGTCTTCCTTGTGGCCTTGCCGTTATGCATGGGCATTGCGATCGCTTCTGGCATGCCGCCGGCAAAAGGCCTGATTACTGGGATTATCGGCGGCATTGTCGTCGGTTTCCTTGCTGGATCGCCGCTACAGGTCAGCGGCCCTGCTGCCGGTCTGGCGGTACTGGTGTTCGAGCTGGTACGCCAGCACGGCATGGCCATGCTCGGGCCAATCCTGTTGCTGGCCGGCCTGTTGCAGTTGCTTGCCGGTCGCTTGCGCCTGGGCTGCTGGTTCCGCGTGACCGCGCCGGCGGTGGTTTACGGCATGCTCGCCGGGATTGGCGTGTTGATCGTGCTTTCGCAGGTGCATGTGATGTTCGACACCGCACCGCAACCGTCGGGCCTGCAGAACCTGCTGGAGTTCCCGGCAACTTTGTCGGCTGCCCTGCCACAGGAGAGCACCGGCGCCGGCTGGATGGCCGGTGCGCTGGGCCTGGGGACCATCGCCATCATGTGGGGCTGGGAGCGCTTGCGGCCGCAGCGGCTGCGTTTCGTGCCGGGTGCATTACTCGGCGTGGCCAGCATGACCGCTATCAGCATGTGGCTGGCCTTGCCGGTGAACCGCGTGCAGGTACCGGCCGACCTGTCCGAGGCCATCGACTGGCTTCGTCCGGAGGACCTGTTGCAGCTGGCAGACCCTACCCTGCTGGTCGCCGCCTTTGCCTTGGCGTTCATTGCCAGCGCCGAAACCTTGCTGTCGGCCGCAGCAGTGGACCGCATGCACAGCGGCCAGCGTTCGGACTTCGACCGCGAACTGTCGGCCCAGGGCATCGGCAACATGCTGTGCGGGGTGCTGGGTGCCCTGCCGATGACCGGGGTAATCGTGCGCAGCTCGGCCAACGTCCAGGCGGGGGCGCAAACCCGGGCGTCGGCAATCTTCCATGGCTTGTGGTTGCTGGCCTTCGTGGTGGCGCTGAGCAGCGTGCTGCAGCAGATCCCGGTAGCGAGCTTGGCGGGGGTGTTGGTGTTTACCGGGGTCAAACTGGTCGACTTCAAGGCGTTCCGCGGGCTGGGCCGTTATGGGCGCATGCCGATGTTTACCTACGCGGCGACTGCGCTGGCGATTATCTTTACCGACCTGCTGACCGGTGTGCTGCTGGGCTTTGCCTTGACCTTGCTGAAGCTGGCGTTCAAGGCGGCGCGGCTGAAGATCAACCTGGTGAGCCTGGCCAAGGATGGGCACATGGAACTGCGCCTCAGTGGTGCGGCGACCTTCCTGAAGGTGCCGGCGCTGACCCAGGTGCTGGATACCGTACCGGCGGGCACCACGCTGCATGTGCCGCTGGGGAACCTGAGCTATATCGACCACTCGTGCCTTGAGTTGCTGGAGGACTGGAGCCGCAGTAATTCTGCCAATGGGTCACGATTGCTGATAGAGCAGCGGCGCCTGAAGCGTCGGATCGAGGGGCGGTTGCGGACGACGGCGGGGGTTGGGGCGTAGGAGCGGGTTTACCCGCGAATACGGTAGCGGCGGCAACGGTGAGCGGCGGGTGGAGATTGGCCAGCAGGGCCGGCCTTTTCGCGGGTGAACCCGCTCCTACGACGGCCTGTGGCGAACCATCGATGCATGTGTAGGAGCGGGTTTACCCGCGAATACGGTAGCGGCGGCAACGGTGAACGGCGGGTTGAGATTGGCCAGCAGGGCCGGCCCTTTCGCGGGTGAACCCGCTCCTACCACGGCCTGCGCCGAACCACCGATGCACCTAGGCCGTGACAGGTATATCAGGCCGGCTGACCCAGCTCGACACCCAGTTGGCGCGACAGGCACGGCCAGCGCTTCCACGCCGCGCCAGTTGCCGGGCTGCTCAGCTTCTCTCGATAAGCCTCCACCGATTCAACCGCAAAGCTCTCGTCATTGAGCATTTCGTCGACCGAATGGTGCACCACCTCATCCAGCTGGTTGGCAAAGCTTTCGCCAATCAACTGGTGGGCAATCAGGTTGGCGACCGTGGTGTCGACCGGGATCAACGGCTGCTGGAAGTGGCGGATGTACAAGTCATTCACCTCTTCCACCAGGCGGTGCGCCAGGTACGCTTCATCCAGAAGGCAGTCCAGGCCTACATGCCCTTGCATCACGCTGGGCGGCTGCAGGAAGTAGGCTTCGGCAATTTTCAGTACAGGTTTGATCTGCGATTCGATCCCGGCTTCGCGGGCGACCTCGTGGGCGGCCTCCAGCAATTCCGGAACCTGATCGATGTAGGCGCTGACGAAGCGCGCCAAAGTACCCTGGGCGTCCTGCTCAGGCAGTTGGATCGAGGGGTGCAGGTGGGGCAGTTGCAGCTCGAGACGCTCTTTCAATTGGCCGGTCTGGCCTTCATGTTGATGGGCTTGGCTTACCTGCTCGCGTACAGCAGCGATGTTCATGACAACTCCAGGGACATTACGTTTCAAACGGAAGACACTAAATTAGCTCGGTATACAGAATACCTAAGACGTATTTGTTATAAGCCTCGCAAACGTGTGCGCTATCAGGCATATCGACGTGCCATTATTACGCCATGCCCTGTCAAGCACGCGGTTTTCCGGCCATTCGGCCATTTCATGAAGTTCATTTCACAGGCTTCATTGCGTGCCATTGGTCGCTGTCTATACTCCCGTTGAACGTGATTCGTTGATGAGGCCCGACTGCTTTTAGCAGGGGCTCGGTCGTCGAAGCCATGCAGTCTTGACCGCCGTTCCCTCTTGCCGCAGGCCACGCCTCCGGGACAACAAGAATTAGAAGGGGAACCCGCAATGATGCGACATCCACATGTCTGGATGGGCCTCCTGTTGTGGTCGGTTTTTGGCCAGGCAAACGCCGCCTGGACCGTGAACATGCACCCAGGGGCGACGGAAGTCTCCAACGCCGTCTTCGACCTGCACATGACCATCTTCTGGATCTGCGTGATCATTGGCATCGTGGTGTTTGGCGCGATGTTCTGGTCGATGGTCATCCACCGCCGCTCCACTGGCCAGCAGGCCGCGCATTTCCATGAGCACACGTGGGTGGAAATTCTCTGGACGGTGGTGCCCTTCCTGATTCTGGTGGTGATGGCCATTCCGGCTACCAAGACCTTGATCGACATCTATGACGCCAGCGAGTCGGACATCGACGTCCAGGTCACCGGCTACCAGTGGAAATGGCACTACAAATACCTGGGCCAGGACGTGGAGTTCTTCAGCAACCTGGCCACCCCCACCGACCAGATCCACAACAAGGCGCCGAAGGATGAGCATTACCTGCTGGAAGTCGACCAGCCGCTGGTGCTGCCGGTGGGCGCGAAAGTGCGCTTCCTGGTCACTGCTGCCGATGTGATCCACTCCTGGTGGGTGCCGGCCTTCGCGGTCAAGCGCGACGCCATCCCAGGCTTTGTCAACGAAGCCTGGACCCGTATCGAAAAGCCAGGCATCTACCGCGGCCAGTGCACCGAGCTGTGCGGCAAGGACCACGGCTTCATGCCGGTGGTGGTCGAGGTCAAGTCCAAGGCCGACTACGACACCTGGCTGGGCGAGCGCAAGGCTGAAGCCGCCAAGCTCAAGGAGCTGACCAGCAAGGAATGGACCCTGGAGGAGCTGGTGGAGCGAGGCGACAAGGTCTACCACACCACCTGCGTGGCCTGTCACCAGGCCGAAGGCCAGGGCCTGCCGCCAATGTTCCCGGCGCTCAAGGGCTCGAAGATTGCCACCGGGCCGAAGGAAGGCCACCTGAGCATTGTCTTCCATGGCAAGCCCGGCACGGCCATGGCCGCTTTCGGCAAGCAGCTGTCGGAAGTCGACATCGCTGCTGTGGTCACCTACGAGCGCAATGCCTGGGGCAACAACAAAGGCGACATGGTGACGCCGAAGGACGTGCTGGCGCTGAAGCAGGCAGAAGCCAAGTGAACCGGGTTACTCGCGGCAATCAATGGATTGCAGGAGACAGGACATGAGTGCAGTGATCGACGACCACGCCCACGGCCATGACCATGCGCACGGCCCGGCCAAGGGCCTGATGCGCTGGGTGCTGACCACCAACCATAAAGACATCGGCACGATGTACCTGTGGTTCAGTTTCATCATGTTCCTGCTGGGTGGCTCGTTTGCCATGGTGATCCGCGCCGAGCTGTTCCAGCCGGGTTTGCAGATCGTGGAACCGGCGTTCTTCAACCAGATGACCACCATGCATGGCCTGATCATGGTGTTTGGCGCGGTGATGCCGGCCTTCGTCGGCCTGGCCAACTGGATGATTCCGCTGATGATCGGCGCGCCCGACATGGCACTGCCACGGATGAACAACTTCAGCTTCTGGCTGCTGCCGGCGGCCTTCCTGCTGCTGGTCTCGACGCTGTTTAGCCCGGGCGGAGGGCCGAACTTTGGCTGGACGTTCTACGCACCGCTTTCCACCACCTATGCGCCAGCCAGCGTCACTTTCTTCATCTTCGCCATCCACCTGATGGGTATCAGCTCGATCATGGGGGCGATCAACGTGATTGCCACCATCCTCAACCTGCGTGCCCCCGGCATGACGCTGATGAAAATGCCGCTGTTCGTCTGGACCTGGCTGATTACCGCGTTCCTGCTGATTGCGGTGATGCCAGTACTGGCTGGCGTGGTAACCATGATGCTGATGGATATCCACTTCGGTACCAGCTTTTTCAGTGCCGCAGGTGGCGGTGACCCGGTGCTGTTCCAGCATGTGTTCTGGTTCTTCGGCCACCCTGAGGTTTACATCATGATCCTGCCCGCCTTCGGTGCGGTCAGCTCGATCATCCCGGCATTCTCACGCAAGCCGCTGTTCGGTTATACCTCGATGGTGTATGCCACCGGCGCCATTGCCTTCCTGTCATTCATCGTCTGGGCCCACCATATGTTCGTGGTCGGCATCCCGGTGGTCGGCGAGTTGTTCTTCATGTACGCCACCATGTTGATTGCCGTGCCCACCGGGGTGAAGGTATTCAACTGGGTCAGCACCATGTGGGAAGGTTCGCTCACCTTCGAAACGCCGATGCTGTTCGCCATCGCCTTTGTCATCCTGTTCACCATCGGTGGTTTCTCCGGGTTGATGCTGGCGATCGCCCCGGCAGACTTCCAGTACCACGACACTTACTTCGTGGTGGCGCATTTCCATTACGTACTGGTGCCTGGTGCAATTTTCGGCATCTTTGCCTCGGCCTACTACTGGCTGCCGAAATGGACCGGCCACATGTACGACGAAACCCTCGGCAAACTGCACTTCTGGCTGTCGTTCGTCGGCATGAACATGGCCTTCTTCCCCATGCACTTCGTAGGCTTGGCCGGCATGCCACGGCGCATCCCCGACTACAACCTGCAGTTCGCCGATTTCAACATGGTGTCGTCGATCGGCGCGTTCATGTTCGGCGCCACGCAGATCTTCTTCCTGTTCATTGTCATCAAGTGCATCCGCGGTGGCGCGCCGGCACCGGCCAAACCCTGGGATGGCGCCGAGGGCCTTGAGTGGTCGATACCCTCGCCTGCGCCCTACCACACCTTCCAGACACCCCCGGAAGTGAAATAGGAACCCGCCATGAACGGCCTGTCGGTGAAACGCCTGGTAACGCGCCTGTTGATGCTGACGGTGGTGATGTTCGCCTTCGGCTTCGCGCTGGTGCCGATCTACGACGTCATGTGCAAAGCCTTCGGTATCAACGGCAAGACCGGCGGCCAGTACGAAGGTAGCCAGGTCAGTGACCCGACGCGTGCTGTGCGGGTGCAGTTCATGTCGACCAATGCCAGCGACATGGTCTGGGACTTCTACTCCACTGCCGACCAGCTGGAGGTCAACCCGGGGGCGGTGAACCAGATGATCTTCATTGCCCACAACCCGACCGACCGGCCGATGAGTGCGCAGGCAATACCCAGCATTACCCCGGCCGAGGCCGCGGCCTACTTCCACAAGACCGAGTGCTTCTGCTTTACCCAGCAGGTGCTGCAGCCCGGCGAACGCATCGAGATGCCGGTGCGCTTCATCGTCGACCGCGACCTGCCGGCCAGCGTGAAGCACCTGACACTGGCCTACACCTTGTTCGACATCACCGCTCGCCACCCGCCGGTCGCGCACGTTGCGGCGCAGGACGTCCAAGGCGCCCGTTAAGGGAAGGAGAACAGCAATGGCAAGTCATGAGCACTACTACGTTCCGGCGCAGAGCAAATGGCCGATCATCGCCACCATCGGCATGTTCATCACGGTATTCGGCCTGGGCACCTGGTTCAACGACATGAAGGCGGGCCACCCGGATTCCCACGGGCCGCTGATTTTCTTCGTGGGTGCGTTGTTTCTGGCCTACATGCTGTTCGGCTGGTTTGGGGCAGTGGTCAAGGAGAGCCGCGCCGGGTTGTACAGCCCGCAACTGGACCGCTCGTTCCGCTGGGGCATGAGCTGGTTCATCTTCTCCGAAGTGATGTTCTTCCTGGCCTTCTTCGGTGCGCTGTTCTATGTGCGCGTACTGGCGGGGCCGTGGCTGGGTGGCGAAGGAGCCAAAGGTGTTGCACACATGCTGTGGCCAACCTTCGAATTCACCTGGCCGCTGCTGCATACCCCCGACCCCAAGCTGTTCCCACCCCCCAAGGAAGTGATCGACCCGTGGCACCTGCCGCTGATCAACACCATCCTGCTGGTCAGTTCCAGTGTGACAATCACCATTGCCCACCACGCCTTGCGCCGTGACCACCGCGGCCCGCTGAAATTCTGGATGGCGCTGACCATTGTCCTGGGCATCAGCTTTATCGCACTGCAGGCCTTCGAGTACCACGAGGCCTATACCAAGCTGGGGCTGACACTGGGCTCAGGCATCTACGGTGCGACGTTTTTCATGCTTACCGGGTTTCACGGCGCCCACGTGACATTGGGCACGATCATTCTGATCGTGATGTTCGTGCGCATTCTGCGCGGGCATTTCAACCCGGAAAAACACTTCGGCTTCGAGGCAGCCAGTTGGTACTGGCACTTCGTCGATGTGGTGTGGGTGGGGTTGTTCATCTTTGTCTATGTGTTGTGAATACGAAAACCCTGTAGGGGCAGGTGAGAACTTCAGAAAGGGGCGTGGGAGACCAGTTGACCGCTGATCAAGCCCCAGGCGACCAGGCCTATGGTCAGGGCTGCCAGGGTCACCCGTATGGTCAGCGCCTTGAGCAGACGGGTCGAGTTTTCATCATCCTTGACCAGAAACACCAGGCCACTGAACAGGCTGGCAATCGTGGCCAACAGCATCAGGACAATCGCGGCCTTGAGCATGGCGTTACTCCCGGGGGATGCGGTGATGTGGATAAGTATAGCGAGGCGCCCGTGAGGCCGTTTCGCCCAGGCTGGGTACCGACGCTGGTGGTGCTTGCATTGCTGCCGGGGCTGATTGCGCTTGGTTGCTGGCAACTCGGCCGTGCCGAGGAAAAGCGCGTGCTGCTGGCCACCTATGCAGAACGGCGGGTTGAAGCACCGATCGCCACCGCCCAGCTCTTCTCTAAAGAAGACAACGCCTTCCGCCGCGTGCACCTGTATGGCCGCTTCGACGCCGAGCACAGCGTGCTGCTGGACAACCGCATGCGCGACGGCAAAGCCGGTGTCGAGCTGCTGCAGCCCTTCCACGACCAAGCCAGCGGCCTGTGGTTGCTGATCAATCGTGGCTGGCTGCCATGGCTGGACCGCCGGGTGCCGGTGCGTTTCGAAACCCCTGCCCAGGCCTTGGCGCTGGATGCCTCTGTGTATGTCGTGCCCGGTAGCACCTTCCAGCTGCACCCGGACCCCATCGGCGGGCAATGGCCGCATCTGTTGACCGCTATCGATGCCGCGCAGCTATGGCAACAGCTTGATCGCGAAGGCTTCGCTCAGGAATTGCGCCTGGAGCCGGGCCCTGCGAGCTATCGCCTGGACTGGCCGGTTGTCGCCATGAGCCCCGAAAAACACGTCGGCTATGCCGTGCAGTGGTTTGCCCTGGCTACCGCTCTGGTTCTGCTCTACCTCTACTTCGGCTGGCATCAAAACAAGGAGAAACGCCATGGCCACCGCCACTCCACTGGACGCGCCTGAACGTAGCAAACCCAGAGCCCGTGGGCGTTTGCAGCTTTTGCTGATCCTGCTGGTGGTGCTTGGGCCAATGGTTCTGGCCACCAGCATGTACAAGCTCAAATTCTGGGTGCCGGAAGGCCGCAGCTACCATGGCGCCATGATTGGCAATGGGGAAAGCCGTGCCGATCTCGGCGTGGCGGGGCAGGACGATCGCTGGCAGTTGCTGGTCAGCGCACCCCAGGCCTGCACCGAAGACTGTCAGCGCCTGGTGTACCTGGCTCGGCAGATTCAGGTCGGGCTGGGGCGTGATGCCAGCCGCGCCAGCCATGCGCTGGCCGCTGCCCAGCCGCTGAGTGCCGACTACCAGGCACTGCTCGGCCGCGAGTACCCGCAGTTGCAGCGCTACCCGCTGGATGCGCAACGTTATCAGCAGAAGGTTGTCGAGCCCGGCCCGCAGCTGTGGATCGTCGACCCGCACGGCAACCTGGTGCTGCGCTACGACGGCAAGGTCAACGGCAAGCATGTGCTGGATGACCTGCGCCACCTGCTCAAGCTGTCCAATATCGGCTAGGAGCCTGCCATGGCCAGACCTGGATTTCGCCTTGCTGTGTTCGCCACCCTGCTGGCACTGCTGGTCGTCCTGCTCGGTGCCTATACCCGCCTGACCCACGCCGGCCTCGGTTGCCCCGACTGGCCCGGGTGCTATGGCTTTATCAGCGTGCCCAAGACTGACGCGCAGTTGGCCCATGCCGAGCTGCACTTTCCTGAGCACCCGGTGGAAGCTGCCAAGGGCTGGGCCGAGATGGTCCACCGCTACTTTGCCGGTAGCCTGGCCGTGGTGATCGCCCTGCTCGCGTTCCAGGCAATGCGCCGGCATGCCCGCGATGGGCAGCCTTATCGCCTGCCAATGCTGCTACTGGGTGTGGTGCTGGCCCAGGCAGCCTTCGGTATGTGGACGGTCACCCTGAAGCTATGGCCGCAGGTGGTCACGGCGCACTTGCTGGGTGGCTTTACCACGTTGAGCTTGCTGTTTCTGTTGTCTCTGCGTCTGTCCCGGGCCTTTGCGCCCTTGCCGAAACTGCCGCTGAGCCTGCGCCGGATCGCTGCGCTGGCGCTGCTGGTGGTAATCGGCCAGATCGCCCTGGGCGGTTGGGTCAGCGCCAACTACGCCGCCGTGGCCTGCATCGACCTGCCGACCTGCCATGGCCAGTGGTGGCCAGCGGCGGACTTCAGCAACGGCTTCCACCTGACCCAGCACGTCGGCCCCAATTACCTGGGCGGACAGCTGGACAGTGATGCGCGTACGGCCATCCACATCAGCCACAGGCTGGGTGCGCTGCTGGTGACCTGCGTGCTGCTGATGCTCAGCTGGAAGCTGCACCGCTGTGGTCTCCCCGGCCTGGCGCGGCTGGTGCTGCTGGCGCTGGCCTTGCAAGTGGGCCTGGGCATCAGCAACGTGGTGTTCCACCTGCCGCTGGCTGTGGCTGTTGCGCACAATGCCGGCGGGGCGATGCTGCTGCTGAGCATGGTGCTGGTGAACTACCGCATTCGAGTGGTCGACAAGGTTCGAGTGGGTGTCGGCCATGGCTGGCGTCTGCGGCCGGTGGTCGGGGTGGGCATTTCCCATCATATGAGGAACGACTCGTGGCGACGCTTCTAAGCGTACGACGGGCCCACTGGCGCGATTACCTCGAGCTGACCAAGCCCAAGGTGGTGGTGCTGATGCTGATCACCTCGCTGGCGGGCATGTTCCTGGCCACCCGGGCGGGCGTCAGCTGGAGCGTGCTGTTGTTCGGCAACCTGGGCATCGGCCTGTGCGCGGGTGGCGCAGCGGTGGTCAATCATGTGGTGGATCGGCGCATCGATGCGCTGATGGCACGCACCCACAAACGGCCTTTGGCCCAAGGCCGAGTCGAGCCCCTGCCGGCGCTGTTGTTCGCCTTGGCCCTGGCGTTGCTGGGCATGGTCCTGCTGCTTGTGTTCACCAACGCCCTCACCGCCTGGCTGACCCTGGCCTCATTACTCGGTTATGCGGTGCTCTACACCGGCTTTCTCAAGCGCGCCACGCCACAGAACATCGTCATCGGTGGCCTGGCCGGTGCCGCTCCGCCGTTGCTCGGCTGGGTGGCGGTAAGCGGCCATGTCAGCGCCGAACCCTTGCTGCTTGTGCTGATCATTTTCGCCTGGACCCCGCCGCATTTCTGGGCGCTGGCCATCCACCGCAAGGAGGAATACGCCAAGGCCGATATCCCGATGTTGCCGGTGACCCACGGCGAGCGCTACACCAAACTGCATATCCTGCTGTACACCCTGATCCTGTTGGCAGTGAGCCTGCTCCCGTATGTCATCCACATGAGTGGCCCGCTGTACCTGGTCTGTGCCCTGGCCTTGGGCCTGCGCTTCCTGCAATGGGCTTGGGTGTTGTACCGTAGCAGCCGGCCGCACGCGGCGATCGGCACCTTCAAGTACTCTATCGGCTACCTGTTCGCGCTGTTCATCGCGTTGCTTCTTGACCACTACCTGTTGCTGAACCTATGACCCGAACCCAGAAAACCGTCTTCATCCTCGTTGCCCTGGTCGCGTTGATCATGGGCCTGACCGTCAACAAGGTGCTTAATGGTCGTGACCAGCCCAACCCTGCCGAGCTGATCGATGCGGGCATCATCCTGCTGCCGCAGAGCCGCGCCGTGGCTGATGTCACCATGACCAACCAGGACGGCCAGCCGGTGCAGATGGATGACCTCAAGGGCAAATGGTCGCTGCTGTTCTTTGGCTACACCTACTGCCCGGACATCTGCCCGACCACCCTGGCCCAGCTGCGCCAGGTGAAGAGCGAGTTGCCCAAGGATGCCGTCGACCGGCTGCAGGTGGTGTTGGTGAGTGTGGACCCTAACCGCGACACGCCGAACCAGCTGAAGCAGTATCTGGGCTATTTCGACAAGGACTTTGTCGGCGTGGCGGGGTCGATCGAGGATACCCAGAAGCTGGCCAATGCCTTGAGCATTCCGTTCATTCCGGCGGATACCAGCAAGCCGGGGTATACCGTGGATCACAGCGGTAATCTGGCGATCGTCGGCCCGGATGGGAGACAGCGGGGGTTCATTCGGGCGCCGTTCAACAACCAGAAGCTGGGGGCGCAGTTGCCGGGGCTGGTCAAGCGGGATTGAGAGTGCTGGGCCTGCTGCGCAGGCCTTTCGCGACATAAGCGT
>NZ_JBAMDI010000094.1:0-44869 GCF_036961695.1 Pseudomonas sp. CGJS7
ACATTCACCCCGCGCGGGCCGCTGTCGGCCAGTCCGGCCAGATGCCAGGCGTCGATGCGCTCGGCCAGCGCCGCGACCACGCCGGGCGCGTCCTTGTCGCCGAGCGCGGCGAACACCGCGTGGGTGCGCCGCGCCGGCTGCGCGGCCAGCCACGCGGCCAATTCGCGTGCGGCCTGCGGGTTGTGGCCGACATCGACCAGCACTTCGATCTCGCCGCGCTCGAACCGCTGCAAGCGTCCGGCCACGCGGGCGGCGCTGACGCCTTGGGCCATTTCCTGACGGGTGGGCGATTTGCCGAGCGCGCGCAGGGCGGCGATGGCTACTGCGGCGTTGCGCATTTGTACGGGGGCGGCGAGTTGGGGGGCTGGGAGGTCTACCGCGTAATTGACTTCGCGCCAGCGCCAATTCCCGTCCACTTCGGTGGGAGCGAAGAAGAAATCGCAGCCCGCGCGCACCGCCGAAGCGCCGATCTCATAGGCATGACGCAGCACGCTCGAGGGCGGATCGTCGTCGCCGAGCACCAGCGGCTTGAACGCGCGGGCGATGCCGGCCTTCTCGAAACCGATGCTTTCGCGGTCGTCGCCGAGGTAATCCTGATGGTCCAGATCGACGGTGGTGATCACCGCCACGTCGGGATCGACGATGTTGGTCGCATCCAAACGCCCGCCCAGGCCGACTTCCAGGATCGCCAGATCCAGCTTGGCCCGCTCGAACAGCCACAACGCGGCCAAGGTGCCGTACTCGAAATAGGTCAGCACGACTTCGCCGCGGGCCGCCTCGATGGCCTGGAACGCGGCGACGATGTCGGCATCGGCCGCGTCGGCGCCGTCGATGCGGATGCGCTCGTTGTAGGCCAGCAAATGCGGCGAGGTGTAAGCGCCGACCTTCTTGCCGCCGGCGCGGGCGATGGCTTCGATGAACGCCACCGTCGAGCCCTTGCCGTTGGTGCCGCCGACGGTCACCACCTTCTTGCCCGGGCGCTTGAGGCCCAGGCGCTTGGAGACTTCGCGGATGCGCTCCAGCCCCATGTCGATGGACTTGGGGTGGATGCGTTCGATGTGGGAGAGCCAGTCGGCCAGAGTGCGGGTTTGCATGCGCCTATTGTCGCCGATCCATCGCGCCCGGTGACGGCGCCGGACGGCTACGGCGCCTGCTTGGCCGGATCGGGCTGCGCTTGGGCCAGCTCGACATCCTGAATCAGCATGCCCAAGGAAGAACGCAGGCCGCTGATGCGATAGGGCTGCTTGATATCCGCGTCAGGTCCGTGCAACTGCGCGGGCATGCAAAACCGGGCGTATTGCCTGGTCAGCAGCGCGCCGCGAAACACCCGCAGGCACTTGCTGTTTTTGCGCGGCACGGGGACGGAGTGCAGGATTTCCACCTGCGCGAACGGCTCGCCGTATTTGCCCGTCAGCATCGACGGCACCGAGGTAAAAAAATGAACGCCCACTATCGCCAGCATTACGAAGATCCAAAGCGGATTGCCCTTGAGCCCGCGACCTTCCCGATAGAGCGGCTCTCGCAGCGGAGTCAGGGACAACAGCCAGATCGATACCGCCGCCGTCGCCAACGCCAGCGCGAAGGCCACCAGCACTTGCGCGGAATTGTTCGCCGGCAGGAACACCGGCTCGATCGCGTGCCCCCATGCGCTCGAGGAGGTCGCCAGCAGGGCGACGGCGAGCATCAGGCGCCTGCCGGGATCGACGATCGGCCGATCGGCCTCGCCCACGCCGCGATCTTCGCTTGTCGATTGCATCCTGCTCGCGCGCTCCTTAGCCGATTCGATTGCGCCGATGCCCGCGCCGGCGACAGCCGACACGGGCATCCAGACAGGCCGGCCGACCGCCGAGGCGGCCGCACGGGAACCAGGCTGGCCGGTGCAACTTACCGCCCTGCTCCAGCGCTCACAACGCCCGATGCACCGCCTCGCCGAACAACGCGGTGTGATGGCTGCAATCGTTGAGCCGCACCACCTCCAGGCGATCGACGCTGTCGCCTTCGAGCAGATTCAGCGTGGTCGGCGCCTGGCGGAAGGTCCACAGCTTGGCCAGCGGAATCCCCAGCACCTTGCACAGCAGCACCCGGTTGACCGCATCGTGCGCGACCACCAGCAGCGTGTCGTCGTCCTTCAAACCCTCGCAAGCGCGCGCGAACGCGGGCCAGGCGCGGTCGAGCACGTGCACGATCGATTCGCCGCCGGGCATCAGCACTTCATGCGGGGTGTCGCGCCAGGCGCGCAGGCGGTCGCCGTCGCGCTCGCGGATTTCGCTGGCGAGCAGGCCTTCCCAGGTGCCGTGGGCGATCTCCATCAGGCCCGGATCGAGCTTGAGCATCGAGGCGCGTTCTTCGCCGAGCGCGAGCTCGGCGGTGCGGCGCGCGCGCGACAGCGGCGAAGCCACCGCGCGGGTGATCGGCACTTCGCGCAGACGCACGCCGAGCGCGCGCGCCTGGGTTTCGCCGACCGGCGACAGCGCGATGTCTTCCTGGCCCTGGTAGCGGCCTTCGGCATTCCACGGGGTTTCGCCGTGACGGGCTAACAAGATTCGCATGCTTACACCTGCGCCAACGAAAGGATGCCGGGGGTCGCGCGCAAGGCGGCGAGTTGTTCGTCGTTGACCGGACGGTCGACCGTGATCGCCGCGCGCGCCTGGCCGTCGCCGGCCGCGCCGAGGGCGAAGTTGATGATGTTGACGCCGGCCGCACCGAGGGTGGAGCCGACCACGCCGATCATGCCGGGACGGTCTTCGTTGCGCAGCAGCAGCACGTGCGCCTGCGGATCGAATTCGATTTCCACCCCGTCCAGGCGGACCACGCGCGGGCCGCGATGCAAGGTCGCTTCGATTTCGCGGGTGCGGTTCTCGCCGATCACCCGCAGCTTGAGCAGGCGGTCGAAACCGTCGCCGTCGCCGCCGAGGGTTTCCGACACCACCAGGCCGCGTCCGGCGGCTTCCTGCAACGCGTTCACCGGAGTGACCCGGCCCGACGCGGTGCCCAGCAACGCGGCCACCAGCAAACGCGACAGCGGCCGCGTGTCCAGCGCCTCGGTGCGGCCGGCGTAGGTGATTTCCAGACGCGTCGGCGCCGGCACCAGGCGCGCGGCGAGGCGGCCGAGCGAGGACATCAGCGGCATCCACGGGCCGACTTCGCGCGCGGCTTCGGCGGTCAGCGGCGGCAGGTTGACGCAGCCGGCGACCGCGCCGGTGGCGACGAAGTCGATGATCTGGCGCGCCAGGATGGTGCTGACGGCTTGCTGCGCTTCGCTGGTCGACGCGCCCAGGTGCGGGGTCAGGATCAGCTTGGGATTGGCGCGCAGCGGCGAATCGGCCGGCAGCGGTTCGGTGACGAAGGTGTCGAGCGCGGCGCCGGCGATATGGCCTTCTTCGATCAACCGCAGCAGCGCGGTTTCATCGACCAGCCCGCCGCGCGCGGCGTTGATCAGGTACGCGCCCTTCTTCATCGAGCGCATGCTCGCTTCCGACAGCAGGTTGGTGGTTTCCTTGGTGCGCGGGATATGCAGGGTGACCACGTCGGCCCAGGCCAGCAATTCCTCCAGCGTCTTCAGCGGCACGCTGCCCTTGCCGGCGGCGGACGCGGGCAGGAACGGGTCGTGCGCGGCCACTTCCATGCCGATGCCCTGGGCCTTGCGCGCGACCGTACCGCCGATCCGGCCCAGGCCGATCACGCCGAGCTTCTTGCCTTCCAGTTCGAAACCGGTGAGCCCGGCCTTCGGCCATTCGCCGGCCTTCATGCCGGCGTCGGCGCGCGGGATGTGGCGGGCCAGCGCGAACAGCAGCGAGATCGCCTGCTCGGCCGCGGCCAGGGTGTTGCCGTCGGGCGCGTTCATCACCGCGATGCCGCGCTCGGTGGCGGCTTCCACGTCGATGGTGTCCACGCCGGCGCCGGCGCGGCCGATCACCCGCAATTGCGCGGCATCGGCCAAGGCTTCGGCCGGCACCTTGGTGGCCGAACGCACCAGCACCGCATCCACGCCCTTGAGCGCGGCGGCGAGCGCGGCGGGTTCTTTGATCGGATCGGATACGACGACTTCCCAGCCCGCATCGCGGAACAGGGCCAAACCGTCTTCGTGAATGCCATCGCAGGCCAGTACTTTCATCGTCGCAAGCTCCAGGTCGTGAGGGATCAGACGGGGAGACGCTTGCGAGCCGGCACTACGGGTAGATCGCTGTCGGTGGGGATCTCGGGCCCGATGAACGGGGCGAGACCGCCGAAAGCGGCGCCGCGTGGGAGCGGCATCTGACACGGGTCGGGAGACGGGGCCGGCTGGCATGGGAATCCGCGACTGCCCGAGAAGGGTAAGCCAGCGCGGGCGGGCTTGGCAACAAGCGCGGATCGACGATGCGGATTCGGCCGCATTGGACCGCTTGTCCCGAAGCTGTCGCTTAGCTTGACGCGAATCCCGATTCCCACGGCGTCAATTCCGGCCACCGTCACAAAGATACGTTCAGGTGTTAGTTGTCAGATGAGTAATCGATCGACGAAGCCTAGTTTCGTTGCGCCGGCGATCTGCCGGCACCATCGAAGAGAGAACCTCATCATGCGCAAGAAATTCGCTCTCGCGCTCGGCCTGGCGGCGATCGCCGCGGTCGGCGTCGCCATCGCCGCGCCCGGTCCGACCGGTCCTGGCGAGATCTACACCTACTACAACACCGACGGTTCGGTGTCCGGCCAATCCTCGATCCAATGCGACGGCACCCGCACCGCCTGGGGCCGTCCGACCAAGGATTACGGCGTCGGCTATTACATCTGCGATCCGGAACCGTGATCGGCGCGCGGCCGTTCGCGGCCGCGCCGGGATGACGCTTCATGCGACATCGGTTCGATGCGCTTGGTTGCGGTCGTGAGCGACGGCCGCCGCGCAACGCATCGCGCCATTCAACGCACCTTCCGCGCCGACGCGCCGCATCGGTCGCGCCGGACGCGCCTTTCGCCATGTTGAAGAATTCAGGAGTTCGCCATGCGTAAGTCTTTCGTTGCCGGTATCGGCCTCGCCGCCGCCCTCGTCGCCACCGTCGCCCTCGCCCGCCCGCCGGGTCCGGACGAAATCGGCGAGTTCTATTTCTACTACGACGCCGCCGGCAATGAAGTCGGCTCGGCGCAGCTCAGCTGCGACGGCGTGCTGACCGAGTCGGGCGTGCGCACCGCACGCTACAGCAGCGGCCACATGATCTGTCCGCCGCCGCGCGACTGATCCGATTCGATCCGATCCAAACCGCGGCGCAGCGCCATGCGCCGCGCGAATACGCAACGGGCCGGCATCGCTGCCGGCCCGTTGTCGTTGCTGCCTGTGCGCGAGTCGGCTATTTGCCCGAAGCCGGCACGCCCATCTCCGCCAGCAATCGCGGCGCCGGAAACACTTCCTGCATGACCCAGCGGAAATAACGCTGATCGACCGAAATCGTGCGGGTGGCGGCCGGATCGAACAACCAGCTGGAACTCACCGACTCCCAGTTGTTGTCGAACACGATGCCGGCCAGCTTGCCCTGCCCGTCCAGCACCGGCGAGCCGGAATTGCCGCCGCTGATGTCCAGGTCGGCGAGGAAGTTCACCGGCACCGATTCCAGCCGCTTGTCGGTCAAGGCCGCACCGAAGCGCTTGGCCTGGACCGCGCTCAACAAGGCCTGCGGCGCATTGAACGGCGCGGTACCGGTGTTGCGCGCGGCGATTTCGTCGACCCGGGTGAACGGCAATTGCTGCGCACCGTTGCTCTTGGTGTAGGCGGTGACGGTGCCGTAACCGATGCGCAGCGAACCGTTGGCGTCGGGATAGGCGACCCGGCCGACGCTCTTGCGGAAATCGGCCAGGGCTTTCAGATACACCGGCCGCACGCTCAGGGTTTCGCCGGCGCGGGTGCGGATTTCCTGCTCCATCTGCAACAAGGTCGGCATCGCCGCGACCGCGAACGACATCGCCCCGTCCTTGCTCGCGTCCTTGCTTTGTTCGAAGCCGGCGCGATCGGCGTTGAGCCAATTGGCGCGCTGTTCGGGATTGTTGAAGCGCGATTTCGCGATCCGGTCCAGGACCCGCTTGATCGCTTTTTCGTCGTCGCCTTCCAGCCATTTGTCCAAGGCTTCGACCCGATGTTCCTTGGGCAGCTTGACGTATTCGTGCAGCCAATAATTCTGCAACTGCCGGTCCATGCGCGGATCGGTGCGCCGGTCCATCTGCTTGAGGCCGTTCTCGAACGAGCCGCGGTCGCGGTCGCGATAACCGGCTTCGCGCTGCGCATCGGGCTTGGCCCGTTCGATCGCCGCGCGATACAACTGAGTGGCGCCCCACAACGAACCGGTCGCCGCCAATTGCCCCAGCACCAGATCGCGATCGCGCTCGGCGCGCGCCTGCTGGCCCAGTTCGACCAGACGCGCATGCGCGGCCAGCGCCGCCTGCCCGGCCGCGCCCTTGCCGCGCAGCCATTCCAGCAGCTCGGTTTCTTCGTTGCGTTTGATCTGGGCGGTGCCGGCGCGGTTGAAGCTCTCGATCTGGCTTTCGTAGTTCTTCGCCGCACCCTGCCAGCCGCGCAAGGTGCTGGCGTACTTGCTGGCGATCTGCGGATTCTTGCGGCTTTCGGCTTCCACCAGCGCGGCCAGCCGCTTGTAGTGCGCGGCGACGGTGGGATAGGTCCACTCGGCGTTGGCCTGGAAATCGTCGGCCATCGCGTAGCGGTTGGTCAGCGAGGGAAACCCGGCGAGCATGACGAAATCGCCCGCGCCCAACGGTTTGTCGGCGATCTTGAGCCAGCGCTTGGGCTGATACGGCACGTTGTCGATCGCATACGGCGCCGGCTTGCCGTCCTTGCCGACGTAGGCGCGATAGAAGGCGAAATCGCCGGTGTGGCGCGGCCACATCCAGTTTTCGCTTTCGCCGCCGAAGTTGCCGATGCTTTCCGGCGGCGCGTACACCAGGCGCAGATCGCGGATTTCCACGCTGCGCTGCAATTCGTAGCGGTTGCCGCCGAGGTAGCTGTACAAGCGGCAGCCGTAGCCGGCTTGTTTTTCGCATTCGCCGACCAGTTGTTTCTCCAGCGCGTCCAGCGCCAGGATCCGCGCCATCGGGTCGGCCGCGCCGCTCAGCGCGGCCTGGACCTTGGCGGTGACGTCCTGCACCGAATCGAGCACATAGATGCGCGCGTTGGGCCCGGCCGAGACTTCTTCGTTGTTGGTGCCGGTCTTGAAACCGTCGCGCAACAGATTGCGCTGCGCGGTGGAATTGAGCGCGATCGCGCCGAGCGCGCAATGGTGATTGGTCAGCAACAAGCCCTTGGACGAAACGAAACTGGCCGTGCATCCGCCCAGCGGCACCACCGCGCCGAGCGGATCGCCCTTGGGATCGGCCCACTGGGTCAGTTGCTTGGGAGTCGCGCGCAGACCGGATTGCTTAAGCGCCGAGGCCAACTCGGGCAGTTGCTGCGGCGTCCACAGGCCTTCCACCGCCCGCGCGGGTTCCAGCCAGATCAGTGCGCACAGCAACGTCCCTGTCATGGCCATCGCTCTGGCCAGCGCCGTATATCGCATCAAAACGTCCTGGGTCCGCGGGAGGTCGAGTCTAGCCCGGGGAAATCTGTGAGCGCCATGGCGAAAACGGCGTGCGGGCGTCAGCGGTCGCTTTGCGCTCAGGTTTTGCTTCGCGCCCGTTCGATAACGCTAAAAATTCGTTAGCGCGCGTGCGTCGGCGACTGCCGACGAACCGGCCGACGCCGCAAACAAAAAAGCCAGCCGCTCGCGCGGCTGGCTTTTCGGTTTAGCGCCTGCGGACCGGCTTACTTCTGCTTGGCCGGCACGCCCAGTTCGATCAGCAACTGCGGCGCCGGATAGACCTCTTGCATGATCCAGCGCATGTAGCGCTGATCGACCGCGATCATCCGGGTCATGGTCGGATCGAACAGCCAGTTGGAAGCCACCGATTCCCAATTGCCGTCGAACGCCAGACCGACCAGCTTGCCCTCGCCGTCGAGCACGGGCGAGCCCGAGTTGCCGCCGGTGATGTCCAGATCGGAAAGGAAGTTCACCGGCACCGTCTTCAGGCGCTTGTCGGCCAGACCGCCGTAACGCTTGTCGGCGATGGCTTCCAGCAAGTTGGCCGGCGCGTCGAACGGCTCCTGGCCGGTGGCCTTGGCCGCGACTTCTTCCAGCTTGGTGAACGAGACCTGCTTGCTGCCGTCGAGCTTGGTGTAAGCCTTGACGTTGCCGAAGGTGATGCGCAGGGTCGAGTTGGCGTCCGGGTACACCGACTGCTTCTTGCTCTTGCGGTAGTCGATCACGCCCTGCAGATAGGTCGGACGCGCGATGAGGGTTTCGCCCTGGATGGTCTTGGCGTCCTGCTCCAGACGCAGCACCGCCGGGAACAAGGCCTTGACCAGCTGAATCGCCGGATCCTTGCTCTTGTCCAGACTCGCGCGATCGGCGGTCATCAGCGCCAGACGCTCCTTGCCGTTGCCGAGCTTGGTCTTGGCCAGCTTGTCCAGACCGCGCTTGATCGCTTTCTCATCGGAACCGCCGAGCCAACGGTCGAGTTCGGCGATGCGCTCGCCGGCCGGCAGCTTGACGTACTCGCGCAGCCAGTAGGTCTGCAGCTCGCGATCCATGCGCGGATCGTAGCGGCGGTCCATCTGTTCCAGCGCGCCCTTGATCTTGGGCAGATCGCGCTGCTGATAGCCTTCTTCGCGCTCGGCATCGGGCTTGGCGCGCTCCACCGACAAGCGGTACAGCGCGTGCGCCGCCGAGATCACGCCGGTGCGGCGGAACTGCGCGAACGCCATGTCGCGCTCGCGGTGGGCGATGGCGGCCTGGCCGATCGCTTCCAGCTTCTCGTGCGCGGCCAGCGCCGCGGCGCCCTGCTCGCCGCGCTTGCCCAGCCATTCCAGCACCGCGGCTTCGTCGGCGCTCTTCTTCTGCGCCACGCCGATGCGCTTGAAGCCTTCCAGCTGGCCTTCGTAGTTCTTCATCCGGTTCTGCATGCCGCGCACGGTGCTGGCGTACTTGACCCCGATCTCCGGATCTTTCTTCGAGGTTTCCTCGATCAGCGCGATCAGCTTCTTGTCGTGCGCCGCGGTGGTCGGGTAGGTCCAGCTCTCGGTCGCGTCGAAATCGCTGGCCAGCGCGTAACGGCTGGTGCTGCCCGGATAACCGGCGACCATGACGAAATCGCCGTCGCCCAGCGGCTTGTCGGCGATCTTCAGATGGCGCTTGGGCTGATACGGCACGTTGTCTTTCGAATACGCCGCCGGCTTGCCGTCCTTGCCGACGTAGGCGCGGTAGAAGGAGAAATCGCCGGTGTGGCGCGGCCACATCCAGTTGTCGACTTCGCCGCCGTAGTTGCCGACGCTGCCCGGAGGCGCGTACACCAGGCGCACGTCCTGGATCTCGATGCGGCGGAACAGACGGTAGGTGCCGCCGCCGAAGAAGCTGTACAGCTCGCAGCTGTAACCGGCTTCGGCTTCGCACTGGGCGACCAGGCGCTTGTCGATCGCTTCCAGCGCGTGGGTGCGGTCGATCGGCTCGACCGCGTCGTCGATCGCCGCCTTGACCTGGGCGGTGACGTCCTGAATCGAATCGAGCACGTAGATGCGCGAGGCCGGACCGGCCGAGACTTCTTCTTCGGCGGTGGCGGCGTTGAAGCCGTCGCGCATCAGATTCTTCTGCGCGGTGGAGTTGAGCTGGATCGCGCCGTAAGCGCAGTGGTGATTGGTCACCACCAGCCCGCGCGGGGAAACGAAGCTGGCGGTGCAGCCGCCCAGCGAGACCACCGCGCCCATCGGGTCGCCGGTCAGATCGGCCAACTGCTTGGCGTTGAGCTTGAGCCCGGCCTTCTTCAGCGGCGCGGAAATTTCCGGCAACTGCTGCGGCACCCACATGCCTTCGACGGCGCCTGCCGTGGTCGCAGCACCCAGCCCCAGCGTCCCTGCCGCGAGCGCGGCGGCCAATACGGTGTAGCGCATCGTGTTCCCCTTACGAGATGGAATGACGGTCAAACGGTCTGAAAGTCTAGCCGATCCGGACCGGGGCGCAGGCCGCGGGCCCGGGTTGCAGCGGGACCGAACCCTGAATTTCGAGGCTTTCGCCACCACCCGCACAGATCCGGCCGGATGAATGCGCGGGGCCGCCGGCGCTGCGGCCGCCCCGCCCGGGCCGGCTCACTCCGCCGGCAGCTGCATTTCCCGCAGCAGATGCGGCGCCGGATAGACCTTGGCCAGCAACCAGCGCAGGTAGCGCATGTCGACGTGGATCGCGCGCTTGTAGCGCGGATCGAACATCCAGCTGGCGCTCACCGCTTCCCAGTTGCTGTCGAAATTCAGGCCGATCAACTTGCCGTTGGCGTCGAGCACCGGCGAGCCGGAATTGCCGCCGGTGGTATCCAGGTTGGTCAGGAAATCCACCGTCTGGGTCTTCAGCTCCGGATCGGCGGTGCTGCCGAAATCGCCCTTGGCGATCGCCTCGCGCAAGGCTTGCGGCGCGTCGAACGGTTTGACGCCGGTGTGTTTTTCGACGATGCCCTGCACGGTGGTCAGCGGGCGATAACGCACGCCGTCGCGCGGGTCCATCGCGCTGACCGCGCCGAAGCTGACCCGCAAGGTCGAGTTCGCGTCCGGATACACCGCCCGGCCCTGCGACTGCCGATACGCGATCAGCGCGCGCATGTAGGCCGGACGCAGACGCAGCAATTCGCCTTCGCGGGTTTTGCTTTCTTCCTCGATCCGCAGCACCGCCGGCAGCAGCGTGGCCGCGGCCTTGAGCAGGCTGTCCGGCGAGGCCGCCAGGGCCGCGGCATCGGACTTCATCGTCTGCAGGCGGGTGGCTTCATCGCCGAGCCCGGTGCCGGCGTACAAGGCATCGAGCCCGCGCTGCAACGTCGCGCGGTCTTCGCCGGGGAACACTTGCTCGAACTCGGCCACGCGCGCGGCCTTGGGCAGCGCCTTGTACTGGCTCAGCAATTCCAGCAGCAGCGCCTTTTCCACCGCCGGCGCGTAACGGCGCTGGACCTGCTTGAGCTTGCCGACGATCAAGCCCTCATCGCGCTGCTGATAACCCGATTCGCGCTCGGCGTCGGGCTTGCCGCGCTCGCGCGCCAGCCGCTGCACGGTCAGCGCGGCGTTGAGCAACTGCGGCTGGGTGCGGATCGCGGTGAGCAACTGATCGCGCTCGCGCGTCGCCGCGCCCTCATCCAACACTTTCTGCGCCGCGTCGATATCGCTGCGGATCGCCTTGGCATCGGCTTGTTTGCCCAGCCACGCCAACATCGCCGCCTCATCGGCGCGACGCACCGCGCCGGCATCGCTGCGGCGCAATCCGTCCAGTTCGCCCTGAGCGCGCTTGAGCGTGTTCTTGAACCCGGCGACCTGCGCCGCGTAACGCACCTTGGCCTCGGCATCGCCGGCGCTGGCCGCGTCGATGGTCTTGATCATGTCCGCGTACAGCGCCACCCGCGACGGCAGTTGCCACTGGATCTGCTGGGCGAATTCGGAAGCCATGCGATGGCGGAAGGTGGTGCCCGGATAACCGGCGAGCATGGCGTAATCGCCTTCGCGCACCGGGTCGGTGGAAATCTGCAGATGGCCCGGCGGCGCGTAAGGCACGTTGTCGGGCGAGTAATCGGCCGGCTTGCCGTCGCGGCCGACGTAGGCGCGCAGCAAGGTGAAATCGCCGCTGTGGCGCGGCCAGACGAAGTTGTCGATCTCATCGCCGTAGTTGCCGATGCTGTTGGGCGGCGCGTACACCAGGCGGATGTCGCGCAGCTCCAACTGCCGGATCAGGTAGAAGTCGGAGCCGTAGTACATGTTGGCCACGCTGCAGCGATAACCGGCTTCGCGTTCGCATTCGGCCACCATCGCCTTGCTTGCGGTTTCAACCGCGTCGAAATAGGCGCGGCCTTTCTTGCCGCGCGCATCGGCCAGGATGCGGTCGGTGACCTTGTCGAAACCGGTGGTCACCAGCACCCGGAAATCCGGATTGGCCGGCAGCTCGGCGGCGCGGTCGGCGGCGACGTAGCCGTTGGCGATCAGATCGCGTTCGGGCTTGGCGTTGTACTGGATCACCCCGAACGCGACGTGGTGATTGGTCAACACCAGCCCGTCGCCGGACACGAACGAACCGGTGGCGCCGCCGACCTTGACCACCGCATTCATCGGCGCGCGGGTCAACTCGGCCAGATCGGCGGGATTGCCCTTGAATCCGGCCGCGCGCAACTGACGCGCGATGTCGGGCAATTGCGAAGGCATCCACATGCCTTCATCGGCCTGGGCGGCGGTGGCGCACAGCGCCAGGGACAAGGCTAACACACGGGGGCGCATGGTCGTACCGAACGGCGAGGAAGCCGCGACGATAGGCCAAGCCGCCCGGCCCGGGCAAACCCCGGCGCCGGCCCGGCCGGAAGCGAGCGCGTATAATTCGGCCTTCTTTCCCGCCCGGCCCGGCCGCGGCCCACAGGTATCGAGTCCCATGACGCAAACGATGAAAGCCCTGGTCAAGCGCGAAGCCGGCAAGGGCATCTGGATGGAAGAAGTTCCGGTGCCGGTGCCCGGCCCGAACGAGGTCCTGATCAAGCTGGAAAAGACCGCGATCTGCGGCACCGACCTGCACATTTACCTGTGGGACGACTGGAGCCAGCGCACGATCAAGCCCGGCCTGGTGATCGGCCATGAATTCGTCGGCCGCGTCGTCGACCTCGGCCCCGGCGTGGTCGGGTACCGTCCCGGCCAGCGCGTGTCGGCCGAAGGCCACATCGTCTGCGGCCATTGCCGCAACTGCCGCGGCGGCCGTCAGCACCTGTGCCCCAACACCACCGGCATCGGCGTCAACCGCAACGGCGCGTTCGCCGAATACATCGTCATGCCGGCCAGCAATCTGTGGCCGATCCCGGACCAGATCCCGAGCGAACTGGCCGCGTTCTTCGACCCGTACGGCAACGCCGCGCACTGCGCACTGGAGTTCGACGTGGTCGGCGAAGACGTGCTGATCACCGGCGCCGGCCCGATCGGCATCATCGCCGCCGGCATCTGCAAGCACATCGGCGCGCGCAACGTGGTGGTCACCGACGTCAACGACTTCCGCCTCAAGCTCGCCGCCGACATGGGCGCGACCCGCGTGGTCAACGTCGCCAACCAGTCGCTCAAGGACGTGATGGCCGACCTGCACATGGAAGGCTTCGACGTCGGCCTGGAAATGAGCGGCAACCCGCGCGCGTTCAACGACATGCTCGATTGCATGTACCACGGCGGCAAGATCGCGATGCTCGGGATCATGCCCAAGGGCGCCGGCGCGGACTGGGACAAGATCATCTTCAAGGGCCTGACCCTGCACGGCATCTACGGCCGCAAGATGTACGAGACCTGGTACAAGATGACCCAGCTGGTGCTGTCGGGCTTCCCGCTCGGCAAGGTGCTGACCCATCAGTTGCCGATCGACGAATTCCAGAAGGGTTTCGACCTGATGGAAGCAGGCAAGGCGGGCAAGGTCGTACTTAGCTGGAACTGAAAGCAGGAGTGAGTGTGGAGGAGTGAGCAGTGAGCTACGGCTCCTGGCTTCCGCTCACTCCTCACTTCTCTGCGCTCACTTCTCGATTGAAAGCAGGAGTGAGCGCGGAGGAGCAAGCAGTGAGCTACGGCTCCTCGCTTCCGCTCACTCCTCACTCCTCTGCGCTCACTTCTCGCCCGCCCGCCCTCCCACCGCCAACGAACCCGCCCCCCCCCATGTCCCTGACCCAGCACTACGCCGACACCCTCGACGAAATCCGCGCGCAAGGCCTGTTCAAGTCCGAGCGCGTCATCACCAGCCCGCAGTCGGCCGAGATCCAGCTCGAAGACGGCCGCACGGTGCTGAACTTCTGCGCCAACAACTACCTGGGCCTGGCCGATCATCCGGACATCATCCAGGCGGCCAAGGACGCGCTCGATACCCACGGCTTCGGCATGGCCTCGGTGCGCTTCATCTGCGGCACCCAGGACCTGCACAAGCAACTGGAAAAGACCATCGCCGATTTCTTCGGCACCGAAGACACGATCCTGTACGCCGCCTGCTTCGACGCCAACGGCGGCTTGTTCGAGCCGCTGCTGGGCGAGAACGACGCGATCATCTCCGACGCGCTCAACCACGCTTCGATCATCGACGGCGTGCGCCTGTGCAAGGCCAAGCGCTTCCGTTACGCCAACTGCGACATGGCCGATCTGGAGAAGCAGTTGCAGGCGGCCGACGCCGCCGGCTGCAAGACCAAGCTGATCACCAGCGACGGCGTGTTCTCGATGGACGGCTTCATCGCCCCGCTCGATGAAATCACCGCGCTGGCGAAAAAGTACGGCGCGCTGGTGCATATCGACGAATGCCATGCCACCGGCTTCCTCGGCCAGGCCGGCCGCGGTTCGGCCGAGGTCAAGGGCGTGATGGACAAGATCGACATCTTCACCGGCACCCTCGGCAAGGCCATGGGCGGCGCGCTGGGCGGTTTCACCACCGCCAAGAAGGAAGTGATCGAGCTGTTGCGTCAGCGTTCGCGGCCGTACCTGTTCTCGAACTCGCTGCCGCCGCATGTGGTCGCGGCCGGGATCAAGGCGTTCGAGATGTTGTCGGCGGCCGGGGATCTGCGCGATCGGTTGGCGGAGAACACCGCCTACTTCCGCGAGCGCATGACCCAGGCCGGTTTCGACGTGAAGCCGGGCGTGCATCCGATCAGCCCGGTGATGCTGTACGACGCACCGCTGGCGCAGAAGTTCGCCGCGCGCCTGCTCGAAGAAGGCATCTACGCGATCGGCTTCTTCTTCCCGGTGGTGCCGCAGGGGCAAGCGCGCATCCGCACCCAGATGTCGGCCGCGCACACGCGCGAGCACCTGGATCGCGCGATCGACGCGTTCATCAAGATCGGCCGCGAGCTCGGTGTGATCAAGGCCTGAAGACGCAGCAAAAAGCGGGCGACGGCAACCGTCGCCCGCTGGCGCATGGTTACTGCTGCGCCGCAATCATCTCCTGCTCCAGACGGGTCATATCGAAGGTCAGCTTGGCCAAGGCCTGATCGGCCATGATCAAATCCACCTGTGAGCCCGGCTGGATCGACAGAATCGCCAACCTGGTTTGCAGCAATTGCGCGCTGTTCTTGGCGATGGAGCTGTACTGGACCGCGTTTTCTTGCGCGCTGTGATTCAGATAAAGCCCGTTCTCCAAGCTGTGTTTGTTCTCGTTCAACAGCCGGATCAGATTCGAGCCCATTTGCGCCGCCTGCGCCTTGGCCAGAGTGAACGAAACTATCGCCGCGTTCGGCTGACCGGCCTGCACCTGCATCTTGGCGACCGTGTAGTTCTGCTTGAGCAGGGCGAAATTCTGCTTGGAGACCGTCAACGCTTGATTCGCGGCAGCCGGATCGGCCCAGGCGCCATGGCTGAGCAGCATCAACAGCGACAACATCAACATGCGTAAGGCCGCGAACGCAGCCGCCTGACGGCGGGACGCGGCGGGAAGTGCGATTGCGTGGGACATCGTGGTTTCTCCTTGAATGAGCGCAATTCCTGGCGGCGACGCGCGCGCCGCTTGTGTCGCGAGTTACTGCTGCGCCGCGATCATCGCCTGCTCTAGCAGCAGCATCGAGTGGTCGAGCTTGACCAGCTCGACTTCCACCGCGATCTGATTCTGCTGCAACGACGGCTGCTGGCTGAGCATCTGCAGTCGGACTTCGAGCACCTTGCTGTTGTTGCCGGCGACGCGGGTGTGGTCGATCGCCTTCTGCTGGCTGACCCCGTCGCGGTACAAACCACGCTGGAAGCTGTCGACGTTTTCCTGATACAGCTGACTCAGCTGATTCGACATCTTGATCGCGCTGATTCGCGCGGCGAGGAACGAACTGGTCGCCGCGCCCCATTGCCCGGTCTGCACATGTTGCTTGCCGATGGAATGCTGCAGCTTGAGCACGCGGTATTCCTGCTTGGCCGCGCCCAGGGCGCGATCGGCCGCGGCCGGCTCGGCCCAGGCACCTTGGCTGATCAGCAACAGCAGGGTCAACCAGACTGCGCGCAAACCAAGAAACGCGACTGACTTCGGGGCCGTGCGCGCGAGCGCAAGCGACGATGTGATCGTATGGGGCATGGGGATGGCTCCTCGAATGAGCGATGCGCCTGCAACGCACGCATACACGCGCGCATGTGCGGCACAGGGGGAAGGTTTCGAATCCAACCAACGGCCCGGTCCGGCGGGCGGCGCACCTCCTTGTGATGCGTGGACCGATGCTCGCGCTGGGCGGGGTCCACGCTTGCGGCCTGATCCGACAGGCCCGATTCGCGCAATCTACCTCGGCGCTGCGGCCGCGACTGTTATGCCGGTCCAAGTTCGATCCGTGTCCTCGCGCGATCGCTGCAATGCTCGGCGCGCGGCGCGTGAGATGCATTTCATATGCCATGCATCGATGTTCAGCCGGTTCATGTCGCTCGCTCGGCTGCGTTCGCGCTCATGGGGCGCAGGGCATTACTCGCGCAGGCACATATCCGGCCCGACTCGCCGGCCTGGATCGCCCGGCCCGAACCGGGTTACTGCAAGCGCCGCAAATCCTCTTCGCTCAACACCCGCCACTGCCCCTTGGCCAAATCGCCCAGCGCCAGCGAACCGATCGCCACCCGGATCAAACGCAGCACGTTCAGATCCAGCGCCGCCAGCAGACGCCGGATCTGCCGGTTGCGGCCTTCGTCGAGCACGATCTCCAGCCACGCGTTCTTCTCGCCGCTGCGCAGCAGCAGCGCGGACTTGGCCCGCAGCGGCTCGCCGTCTTCGACGATGCCGGCCTGCAGCGCGGCCAGTTGCTCGGCGCTGGGAATGGCGTCGATCTGCACGTGATAGGTCTTGTCCGGCCCGCGGTCCGGGTCGGCGATGCCGGCGGCCCACTGCGGGTCGTTGCAGAACAGCAGCAGGCCTTCGCTGGCCTTGTCCAGGCGCCCGACCGGCGCCAGCCACGGCAACGGCGCGCCGTCGATGCTGGCGCCGTCGAAGCAGCGGTAGACGGTGTCGCGGCCGCGTTCGTCCTGGACCGTGGTCACCAGCCCGCGCGGCTTGTTCAGCATCAGGTACAGGCGCGGCGCGGCATCGGGCAGGCGGCCGTCGATGTGAATGCGATGGCGGCCCTGGACGATCGGAAACTCCGGATCGCGCACGATCCGCCCGTCGACCGAGACCCGACCGGCAGCGATCCATTTCGCCGCTTCGCTGCGCGAGCACACGCCTTGCTTGGACAGCACGCGGGCCAGGCCATGTCGGGGCGGTGGTTTGTTCAAGCGGCGCGGTCCTGGAAATGGAGAAACTTCGGCGGCATCGTCGCGGCCAAGCGCGACTCGAATCGTGCGTGCGGATTACCCGATTCCAATCATCCGACCGGAACCATCCGCGCGCCGCCGCATATTCAATGCGTTAACGCGTTGAAGCATCCGGCGCCGCGCGCATCGCCCATCCGACAATCAAGCCTGGGCGCGAACATTCCAAACCGCGCCCTTGGCCCACGCACCGCGCATTATCGCAATCGGTCGAAACCATATCCCGGCGCGCAGGGCTGTCGATATTCCAACCACGGCGACGGCGCAAAACAAAACGGCCGCGAGCATCGCTCACGGCCGTCTGCGTCGCGCACTGCGCGGGATTACTTCTTTTTCTTCTGCTCGGCCGGCGCGGGCGCCGGAGCCGGAGCGGCCGGAGCCGGTTCGGCAGCGGCCGGCGCGGCGGTGCCGGCGGCGCCCTTGGCCACGCGCACGCCCTTGGCCTTCATCCAGGCGCTGAATTCGTCGGCGGTCATGCGCTTGCCGCCCTGGCTCATGTCGAAGCGCCAGGGCGTGTTGTCGAACTCGGTCTTGGGCTTGTAGGCGGCCGGATCGTTGGCCGAGGGCATGCCGGTGGACGCCGGCGTGGCCTTGGCCACGTTGCAGCCGTCCAGACGGATGCGCAGCAGCACCTGGTCGACCGACAGCGCTTCGTCCAGCGCCTGCGACAGCACCCCGGTGGGCGCGCCGAGCTGATGCGAGGGCGCAACCAACTCCGGCGACACCGGCGCGATCAGGGTCGGCTGGACCGGCTGCGCACGCGCCGCGGTCAAGGCCGCGCAGTTGGCGGTAGTGCCCTGCGCCTGCGCCGCTCCGGCGATCAGGATCAACGACGTGGCGGCAAGCAATCGGCGCATGGGCTCTCTCTCCAATGTTCGGCGCGAAAGCCAGAGCCGGCGCGCGTGTTTTTAACGATGCGCGCCAGTGTAGGCGCGCCGAACAGATCGGACAACCCGCAAAATCAGATGCTTATCGGTAATTCTTATGAACGCGCTTCGTTAACGGGCGCAAGCCTGCGCGGGCGTTGGCGCAACCGTCCGTCAGCGGGCCTGGGCGCGCGCGAAGCCTGGGCACGCTTGCGCTGCCGGTGCCGCAAGCGAAACAACGCACAGGCCGGCAAAACCCAGCCAAAAAAGAAGCCCGGCACCAGGCCGGGCTTCTGATCTGTTGCGCTGCGGATCGCCGAAGCGATCCACAGTTGCCGCTGCGTCCGATTAGTTCTGGACGCTGAGCTCGGTGCGGCGGTTCTTTTCGCTCTTGCAGGCCGGGAAGGTCTGCGGGGTCGGCTCGAGCGGACGGCTCTCGCCGTAGCCGACCGGGCCCGACAGGCGAGCGGCGTCGACGCCGTTGCTGGTCAGGTAGTCGTACACGGCCTTGGCGCGACGCTCGGACAGCTTCTGGTTGTACTCGTCCTTACCGCACAGGTCGGTGTGACCGGCGACTTCGGCGCGCAGGGTCGGGTTGCGCTTCAGGATCTCGGCGGCCTCGTTGAGGATCGCCACCGAGTCGGCACGCAGGGTCGCCTTGTCGAAGTCGAAGTTCACGCCCTTCAGGTCGATCGCGACCGGGACCGGGCAGCCGTCCGGACCGATGGTCTGGCCAGCCTGCGAACCCGGGCACTTGTCGTCGCAGTTGTTCACGCCGTCGCCGTCGTCGTCCTTATCGGCGCAACCGGCTTCCACGATCGGAGCCGGAGCCACGGCAGCGACGGGTTCCGGACCCAGCGGCACCACGATGCCGACCGAAGCCAGCACGTCGCCGAACCAGTCTTCCTGCGGAGCAGCAACGCTGCTGTCGTCGAAGTCGGCGCGGTACGCCAGTTCGGTACGGATGCCGACGCGGCCCAGGTCGCCCTGGATACCCACGCCGACCTTGGCGGCGAAGTTGCCGTCCTTACGGTTGCCCGGCGACAGCAGCGACGGGAGCAGGTACTCCTCTTCCGAACGCTGGTAGCCCAGGCCCATCAGGATGTACGGGTTCCAGTTGCGGCCGTCGGTCACGAAGTGGCGACGCAGGTCCAGCGAGATGCCGTACTGGCTCCAGTTGGCGTCCTGGTTCACGTCGAACTTCGGGTTCTGATAGTTCAGCTCACCGTCCAGCGACCAGTTCTTGTTCAGGAACTTACCCAGGCCGATCGCACCGAACGGAGCGTTGCGGGTGCCGCGGTCGTTGTCCTGGATGTTCATGCCGGCGGCGCCGGTCAGGTACCAACGGTCATCGAAATCCTGCGCGCTGGCAACCTGCGAAAAAGCCAAGCCCGCAAGCAAAGCGGTGCTCAACATACGAATCTTCATTTGTAACTCCTTCAGATCGATCGGAACGGGGGGTGATCGGGACTGTGTGATCGGGACAGTCTTCTGCGGCGCTGACTCTTATGACAGAGACACTTTCAGCACTGGCAAAGCCATGCGCCGCGGTCACTGGCGGGGGGATCATACACGGTCAAGAAGTTTGTTAATACCACTTAACGTAGTTCAGGCCGGGCTGCGAACTGTTTTGTGTGTAACGCCTACATACCCGCTCCGCCCACTGAGTTCCGATTCGGCCGACGAACGGTCGGTATTCGGAAACAAAATGCGGCGGAAGTCTTATTTTCGATAATGATTACGCTCGCGGCTGCAACACAAAAAGAAGCCCGGCACCAGGCCGGGCTTCAGGTTTTGTTGCGCTGCGGACCGCCTGAGCGGTCCACAGGTGCCGCTGCGTCCGATCAGTTCTGGACGTTGAGCTCGGTGCGGCGGTTCTTTTCGCTCTTGCAGGCCGGGAAGGTCTGCGGGGTGTTCTCGAGCGGACGGCTCTCGCCGTAGCCGATCGGACCGGTCAGACGGCTGGCGTCGACACCGTTGCTGGTCAGGTAGTCGTACGCGGCCTTGGCGCGACGCTCCGACAGCTTCTGGTTGTACGCGTCCTTACCGCACAGGTCGGTGTGACCGGCGACTTCGACCTTCAGGTCCGGGTAACGGCCGAGGATCTGGGCGGCTTCGCTCAGGATCGCCACGGCGTCCGGACGCAGGGTCGCCTTGTCGAAGTCGAAGTTCACGCCCTTCAGGTCGATGGTGACCGGGACCGGGCAGCCGTCCGGACCGATGGTCTGGCCAGCCTGCGAACCCGGGCACTTGTCGTCGCAGTTGTTCACGCCGTCGCCGTCGTCGTCCTTATCGGCGCAACCGGCTTCCACCACCGGGGCCGGAGCCACGGCAGCGACGGGTTCCGGACCCAGCGGCACCACGATGCCGACCGAGGCCAGCACGTCGCCGAACCAGTCTTCCTGCGGAGCAGCAACGCTGGTGTCGTCGAAGTCGGCGCGGTACGCCAGTTCGGTACGGATGCCGACGCGGCCCAGGTCGCCCTGGATACCCACGCCGACCTTGGCGGCGAAGTTGCCGTCCTTACGGTTGCCCGGCGACAGCAGCGACGGGAGCAGGTACTCCTCTTCCGAACGCTGGTAGCCCAGGCCCATCAGGATGTACGGGTTCCAGTTGCGGCCGTCGGTCACGAAGTGGCGACGCAGGTCCAGCGAGATGCCGTACTGGCTCCAGTTGGCGTCCTGGTTCACGTCGAACTTCGGGTTCTGATAGTTCAGCTCACCGTCCAGCGACCAGTTCTTGTTCAGGAACTTACCCAGGCCGATCGCACCGAACGGAGCGTTGCGGGTGCCGCGGTCGTTGTCCTGGATGTTCATGCCGGCGGCGCCGGTCAGGTACCAACGGTCATCGAAGTCCTGGGCGCTGGCGACCTGCGCAAGGCTCAGACCACCCAGCAGGGCGGCACAGAGGAGTTTCTTATTCATCTTGTAGCTCCTGGTTCTTAAAATTTTTGGAAACCGCGTCTACGAGGTTTCTACCGTTCAGGACGGCCGCCTGATTGACGCCATCCCGCGCAGAGTAGGTTTGCCAACGTGAAAGCGGTGTTAACAACCGTCTAACATTCGAGTCGGTTCCATGAATAATGGGACCGAGTCGCGATTCATTCAGGTTTGAGAAGGCAGTCCGTTCAGCAACGAACTGCACTTCTCAGGTGCGGATTTGACCGCTTCCAGCCGTTTACTTGGCCGACTGAGCGAACAGCGCCAGGAACTCGGTGACCGGCAGGGCTTCCAGTTCGGCCGGGTTGTTGGCCAGGGCCAGCAGGCGGTCGGCCTGGGCGGCCGGCAGCTTGGCGCGGACGGCGGCTTCGAACTTGGCCATCAGCACCGGGATGCCTTCGGCGCGGCGCTTGCGGTGGCCGATCGGGAAGTCGATGGACACCTTTTCGGTGGACGTGCCGTCCTTGAAGAACACCTGCACCGAGTTGCCGATGTAGCGCTTGTCGGGGTCGAAGTAGTCCTTGGTGAACTGCTCGTTCTCCTTGACCGTCATCTTGTCGCGCAGCGCGTCGATGCGCGGATCGCTTGCGACGGCGTCGACGTAATCGTCGGCGGTCAGGCGGCCGAAGATCAGCGGCACGGCGACCATGTACTGCAGGCAGTGGTCGCGGTCGGCGTAGTTGGCCAGCGGGCCGGTCTTGTCGATGATGCGCACGCCGGCTTCCTGGGTTTCCAGTTCCACCCGTTCGATCTGGTCGAGCTTGTCCTTGACCTGGTCGTGCAGCTTCATCGCGCACTCGACCGCGGTCTGGGCGTGGAACTCGGCCGGGAAGGAGATCTTGAACAGCACGTTCTCCATCACGTAGCTGCCGAACGGACGCTCGAACTCGAACTGCTTGCCCTTGAAGGCGATGTCGTAGAAGCCCCAGGTCTTGACCGACAGCGCGCTCGGGTAACCGACCACGCCCTTGACCGCGTTGAGCGCGTGGGTGACGGCGCGGCGGCAGGCGTCGCCGGCGGCCCAGCTCTTGCGCGGGCCGGTGTTCGGCGCGTGGCGGTAGGTGCGCAGCACGCCGTTGTCGATCCAGGAGTGCGAGACCGCGGTGACGATCGCGTCCTTGTCGCCGCCCAGCATCTGGGTGGCGACCGCGGTCGAAGCCAGGCGGACCAGGATCACGTGGTCCAGGCCGACCCGGTTGAAGGAATTCTTGAGCGCGTAGCCGCCCTGGATTTCGTGGGCCTTGATCGCGTGGCCGAGCACGTCGCGCACGGTCATCGCCTTGCCGCCTTCGGCCTCGGCCTTGCGGCCCAGGTAGTCGGCCACGCCGAGGATCGCGCCGAGGTTGTCGGACGGGTGACCCCACTCGGCCGCCAGCCAAGTGTCGTTGAAGTCGAGCCAGCGGATCTGCACGCCGATGTTGTAGGCGGCCTGGACCGGGTCGAGTTCATACGAGGTGTACGGCACGCGCGCGCCGCCGGTCATCTGCGCGCCCGGCACCAGCGGGCCGAGGTGCTTGAGGCATTCCTTGTGGTCCATCGCCAGCGCGGCGCAGGCCAGCGAGTCGAGCAGCATGTAGCGGGCGGTGTCGTAGGCCTCTTTCGAGTCGATCTTGTAGTCGGCGACGTAGTCGGCGATATCGACCATCGGCTTGTCGGGATCGGGGCGGACGGTCGAACGGATGTCGAAGTGGCTCATGTGCACGGGGCCTGCGAACGGGTGAGTGAGCCCGCTATTTTGCCAGACCGAGGGCGTCAGGCGGGGTCGTCGGTTCGCGGTTGCTGGCGGCGCGCTAATCACACATAGCGTTTTTGCCGGGGCGAAATTCAACAATGCGTTGCGTTGTTGCGAATTAATCGCAACAACAGAACGATCCGGCGCCCAGAGCGTGCTTGGAATCCGCCCGGCCGAGGATCACCCTTCGGTCATGGACATCCCTACCCGCTTGCCGACGCTATTCCTCTCCCACGGTTCGCCGATGCTGGCGCTCGAGGATTCGCCCGCCGGGCGCTTTCTCGACCAACTCGGCCAACAACTGCCGTGGCCGCGGGCGATCGTGATCGCCTCGGCCCACTTCATGACCGACCGGCCGATGCTCGGCGGCCACGAGCGGCCGCACACGGTGCACGACTTCGGCGGCTTTCCGCAGTCGCTGTATCAGATCCAGTACCCCGCGCCCGGCTTGCCGCGTCTGGCCGAGCAGATCCTCGCGCGGCTGGCCGATGCCGGCCTCAACCCCAAGCTGCGCGACAACCACGGCCTGGACCACGGCGTGTGGGTGCCGCTGCGGCGGATGTACCCGCACGCCGACATTCCGGTGGTGCCGCTGTCGGTGATGCCGCACGGCACGGCGGCGCAGCACTACGCCGTGGGTCAGGCGCTGTCGGCGTTGCGCGACGAAGGCGTGTTGGTGATCGGCTCGGGCGGGTTCGTGCACAACCTGGGCGATCTGGACTGGCGCGATCGCGATGCGCCGATGCCGCCGTGGGCGGCGGAGTTCAGCGCGTGGATGCACCAGAAGCTGGATGCGGGCGATCGCGAGGCCTTGCTCGATTGGCAGGCGCAGGCGCCGAACGCGCGGCATGCGCATCCGACCGTCGAACATCTGATGCCGCTGTTCGTCGCGCTGGGCGCGGCCGGCGAAGCGCCGACGGTGCGCACGATCCATCGCTCGCACGAGATGGGCTCGTTGGCGTTGGATGCGTTCGCGTTCGATTGACGACCCGCTGGCCGCGTCGCGCTCATCGGCAATCGGCGAAGTAAGCTGGCGACTGTTCGGCTACAGGCTCGACGTGTGTCCAGCGAATTCTATGTAGTGTTCGACGATCCCGAATGGCTGCCGGCGCATCGCGCCGAGTTGGCCGCGGCGATCCAGCGCTTGGCGACGTATGTGCGTGACGACGGGCCGGTGTTCTGGTTGCTCGGTTCGGAAGACCGCGATGCCGACGGCCGCTGGGCGTTCGATGTGCGGATATTCACCGAGTGGGAAAGCGGCAGCCTGCTGATCGAACTGACTCTGGCCACGCCGAGCATCGGCGCGGATTTGCGGCATTGGCTGGCGTGGTTGCGCGCGCAGACCGCGATCGCAGTGGTCGACGAAGACGGCGAAGCGGTTGCGGGCTGGCTGTGATCGGCTGTAGCAGTTGCGGTTATCGCGGCTCGCGCTCCCACGGCGGCACCTCGCCGAAGGACTCGGCCACGAAGTCCACGAACGCGCGCACCCGCAACGGCACGAACCGGCGTTGCGGCATCACCGCGTTGATCGCGGTGTCGGGCAAGCGATAACCCGGCAAGACTTCTACCAGCCTTCCAGCACGCAAATCCTCGTGCACATGCCAGGCCGAGAAATGGGCGATGCCCAGCCCGGCGAGCGCGGCGTCGCGCAGCACTTCGCCGAAGTTGCTTTCCAGCCGGCCGTTGACCCGCACCGTGCTCTGGTGCCCGGCTTCGTCGACCACCCGCCAATACTCCATCCGTCCCTGCGTGCCGACCAGCAACAGGCATTCGTGATCGGTCAGATCCTCGGGCACCCGCGGCGCGCCGTGGCGACGCAGGTATTCAGGGGATGCGGCCAGCACCCGGCGGTTGTCGGCGAGTTTGCGCGCGACCAGGCTGGAGTCGTCGAGCGGGCCGATCCGGATCGCCAGATCCATGCCCGAGGCGATCAGGTCCAGACGTTCGTCGTTGAGGTTCACGCTCAGCCGCACCGCCGGATAGCGGCGCTGGAATTCGGGCAGCAGCGGCGAGATGTACATGCGCCCGAACGAAGCCGAAGTGGTCACCCGCAACACCCCGGAGGGCTGGCTGCCGGATTGGCGCAGGTCGCTGGTCAGGCCTTCGAGTTCCTCGATCAGGGCGCGGCCGCGTTCGGCCAGGGCCATGCCCTCGGCGGTGGCGTGCAGTTGGCGCGTGGTCCGGTGCAGCAGGCGCACGCCCAGGTCGCGCTCCAGCCGTTTCAGGCGCTGGCTGGCGACGGCGACCGACAGGTCCAGGCTGCGCGCGGCGGCGCTGATCGAGCCCAGGTCGAGCACCCGCAGGAACAGGGTCAGGTCGGCGATCCGATCCATCGTATTTTCAACGAACCGTTGATAGTGATTCGCCATCCTGCGGGTTTTTCCACAAGATGCAACGGCCCAGACTGCCGCATCTCTTCACGGATGCGCCCCCATGCATGCCCCGTCGTCCTCTTCCGCCAACCCCGCGGCCAGCGCCGAACCCGCCTCCGGCGGCCGCAAGGGACTGCCGCTGGCGCTGTACGCGCTGACCGTCGGCGCCTTCGGCATCGGCACCACCGAGTTCGTGATCATGGGCCTGCTGCTGCAGGTCGCCGCCGACCTGCAAGTCGGCCTGGCCGCGGCCGGCCTGCTGATTTCCGGCTACGCGCTCGGCGTGTTCGTCGGCGCGCCGGTGCTGACCATCGCCACCGGGCGGATGCCGCGCAAGGCGGTGCTGGTGGCGTTGATGGCGATCTTCACCCTCGGCAACATCGTCTGCGCGATCGCGCCGAACTACACGGTGCTGATGATCGCCCGGGTGATCACCTCGCTGGCGCACGGCACCTTCTTCGGCGTCGGCGCGGTGGTCGCCACCGGCCTGGTGCCGGCCGACAAGAAAGCCTCGGCGATCTCGATCATGTTCACCGGCCTGACCGTCGCCACCCTGCTCGGCGTGCCGGCCGGCGCGTGGCTGGGTTTGCAGTACGGATGGCGCTCGACATTCTGGGCGGTGTCGATCATCGGTTTGATCGCGACGCTGGTGATCGCCACGTTGGTGCCGGCCGACAAGCGCAAGCCCGAGCCGGTGGCGTTGCGCCGCGAATTGAAAGCGGTGGTGCATCCGCAGGTGCTGCTCGGCTTGCTGATGACGGTGCTGGGTTTCGCCGGCGTGCTCACCGTCTACACCTTCATCCAGCCGATCCTGACCCGCATCAGCGGCTTCAGCGAAGCGGCGGTGTCGCCGATTCTGCTGGTGTTCGGCGGCGGCATGATCCTGGGCAATCTGATCGGCGGACGTTTGGCCGACAAGCGCCTGGCGCCGGCGCTGATCGGCACGCTGATCGCCTTGGCCGCGGTGCTGGGCGCGATGACCTTCGCCTTGCACTACAAGCTCGCCGCGATCGCCTTCGTCGGCCTGCTCGGCGTGGCCGCGTTCGCGACGGTGCCGCCGCTGCAGTTGTGGGTGTTGCAGAAGACCGATCCAGCCGGGCAGAACCTGGCGTCGAGCTTGAACATCGGCGCGTTCAACCTGGGCAACGCGCTGGGCGCGTGGTTGGGCGGCGCGGTGATCGAACACGGCCCGGGGCTGGGCGCGGTGACCTGGGTCGCGGCGTTGGTGACGGTGTCGGGCCTGGCGCTGGCGGTGTGGGCGGCGCGGCTGGATGCGCCGAAGGGCAAGGCGGCGGCGGCGGATGTCGGCAAAGATGGCGAACGCGATGCGGTTGCGTGTGCGGCGGGTTGAGTGCGTGCGTTCCCGCTGACGGTATCGACTGATGGCGCCGCACGAATGCATGCGCTCGCTCTTGATTTGGCCCTTGCCCGTCATTCCCGCGGAGGCGGGAATCCAGGGCTTCACCGCGACATGACTCTGGAGTCTCTGGATTCCCGCCTGCGCGGGAATGACCAACGGAAAGATGACGCTGAAGTCTTCGGGAACCGCGCGCCCTCCTACCGTCATTCCCGCGAACGCGGGAATCCAGGGCTTCACCGCGACATGGCTCTGAAGTCTCTGCATTCCCGCCTGCGCGGGAATGACGGCGAGAGACATCGCGCCGTGCGCTCACTCCACCGCGAAAAACCCCGGCAACTGCAGCAACCGTTCGCGCAGGAACTCCACCCACACGCGCGTACGCAGCGGCAAGTGACGCCGCGCCGGATACAGCACATACACCTCATGCGCCGACGCCCGCCATTGCGGCAACACCCAGACCAGTTCGCCGCGGTCGATCAAGTCCTGCACCAACCACGCCGGCGCCAGCCCCACGCCCGCGCCCATCAGAAAGCTTTCGCGTATCCCCAGCGAGTTGTTGATCCGATAGCGTCCATTCGCATCGATCCGCTGCGCCTGCCCATCGGGCCCGCGCAGTTCGATGCTGTCGCCGGCCCAGGCGAAGCGCAGGTAGTTGTGCGCGGCGACGTCGGTGGGCGTGTCGATGCGCGGGTGCCGGGCCAGATACTCGGGCGAGGCGACCAAGCCGCGCGGCGAGCAAGCGAGGTGGCGTGCAACGGCGTCGGGCGGCAGGCTGGCGCCCAGGCGCAGGGCCACGTCCATGCCCTCCTCGACCAGATCGACGTAGCGGTCGTTGAGGATCAGCTCGATCTCGATCTGCGGATACAGCGCCAGAAACTCCTGCGCCAAGCGGTTCAAGCGCAATACGCCGATGGTTACCGGCGCGCTGATCCGCAGCAGCCCAGTTGGAGTTTCGGTAAGGCCGCGCGCGTCGGCCACCGCTTCGCCGTAGTCCTCGATCACCCGCCGCGCGCGTTCGTAGAACCGCCGCCCCTGTTCGGTCGGCGCCAGATGGGTGGTGCTGCGCTGAAGCAGGCGCACGCCCAATTGCTGCTCCAGCGCCGCGACGGTCTTGCTGATCGTCGGCTGGGTGGTGCCCTGCTCGCGCGCGACCGCCGACAGGCTGCCCAGCTCAACCGCGCGCACGAAGGTCTGCAGGCTGCGAAGCGTGTCCATGCCACTCCCGGATCGTTACCCATTCCGATACGGAATGAACCCTATGCGATCTTGCCCGCTACTGGCGCCAATCGGAAGAACCTAATTTGAGCCGCGTCGAATCCCCGACGCCTCTCGGACCGCCCACATGAACACCTCGACCCTGCTCAAACCCCTCGCCGCCGCCGCGCTCGCGCTGGCCCTGACCGCGCCCGCCCACGCCGCCGATTCCGCCGCCGCGCGCTGGGTCGGCACCTGGACCGCCAGCCCGCAGCCGACTTGGGCCCCGGGCTTCGTCCTGCCCAACGGCGCGCCGGCGCAGTTGCACCAGCAGACCGTGCGCCAGATCGCGCGGGTCAGCGTCGGCGGCAAGCGCGTGCGCATCGCCCTGTCCAACGCCTACGGCGACCGCCCGCTGGTCATCGGCGCTGCGCGCATCGCCCGCAGCGCCGGCGATTCGCGCATCGATGCCGGCAGCGACCGCGTCCTGACTTTCGGCGGCCACGCCAGCGTGACCGTGCCGGCGGGCGCGCCGGTGCTCAGCGATCCGGTCGATCTGGAAGTCGCTGCGCTGGGCGAAGTCGCGGTCAGCCTGTATCTGCCGCAACCGACCGAACTGAAAACCTTCCACTGGGAAGGCCTGCAGGACACCTATCTGGCTGCCGGCGACCGCACCGCCGAGGCGCGCATCGACGGCGCGCAAGTGCTGCAGACCCGGCCTTTCCTCAGCGGCGTCTACGTCGAATCGGCGCGGCCGATCCGCACCGTGGTGACGCTGGGCGATTCGATCACCGACGGCGCCGGATCGACGCCGAACCGCAACCAGCGCTGGCCCGACGCCTTGGCCCAGCGCTTGTCCGCAAGCAACGACGTCGCCGTGCTCAACGCCGGCATCTCCGGCGGGCAGGTGTTGAACGACGGCATGGGCGTGAGCGCGTTGGCGCGGTTCGAACGCGACGTGCTCAGCCTCAAGCCCGATACCGTGTTCGTGCTGATCGGCATCAACGACATCGGCTGGCCCGGCAGCAGCTTCGAGCCGCAACGCGAGGCGGTGACCGCGCAGCGCTTGATCGACGGTTATCGCCAGCTGATCGCACGCGCGCGGCTGAACTCGGTGCGCATCGTCGGCGCCACGCTGACCCCGTTCGAAGGCGCGCTGCCGGATGCGCCGGTCAAGAACTACTACAGCCTGGACAAGGAAAAAGTTCGGCAAGCGGTCAATGCCTGGATCCGCGACAGCGGCGAGTTCGACGCCGTGGTCGATTTCGACGCGGTCACCCGCGACCCCAGCCACCCGCGCCGTTTCCTGCCGGCCTACGACTCCGGCGACCGCCTGCACCCCGGCGACGCCGGTTACCGCGCGATGGCCGCGGCCGTGGACCCGGCCGTGTTGTTCGGCGCGCACTGACGCTCGACCGCGCGCGGCCGGCGCGGCTTCGCAAAACCCAACGGCCGCTTCGCGCACAATCCGGCATCGATGCACCGATGCCGGCCCCACCCTTCCCCGCCCCCTTGGAGTCCGCAATGAAAGCCGTAGCCCTCACCCGTTATCTCCCCATCGACGATCCGCAATCGCTGGTCGATGTCGAACTGCCCGCGCCGACCGCCAGCGGCCACGATCTGCTGGTGCGGGTGGAGGCGATTTCGGTCAATCCGGTCGACACCAAGGTGCGCTCGCCCAAGCCGCAAGTGGAAGCGCAGCCGCGCGTGCTCGGCTACGACGCGGCCGGCGTGGTCGAAGCGGTCGGCGAAAACGTCACCCGCTTCAAGGTCGGCGACCGCGTGTATTACGCCGGCGACATCACCCGGCCGGGCACCAACAGCGAGTTGCATCTGGTCGACGAACGCATCGTCGGCGCGGCGCCGACCTCGCTCAGCGCCGCCCAGGCCGCGGCGCTGCCGCTGACCGCGATCACCGCGTGGGAGTTGCTGTTCCAGCGCATGCCGTTCGACCCGGACAACGGCGGCCAGGGCAAATCGCTGCTGGTCCTCGCCGGCGCCGGCGGCGTGGGCTCGATCGCGATCCAGCTCGGCAAGCGCGCCGGCTTCACCGTGATCGCCACCGCCTCGCGCAGCGAGACCGTGGACTGGTGCAAGCAGATGGGCGCCGACCACGTGATCGACCACCGTCAGGCGCTGGCGCCGCAGCTCAAGCAAATCGGGTTCGAGCACGTCGATGTCGCGCTCAATCTGGCCGACACCGATCGCTACTGGGACGTGCTGGGCGAAGTGCTGGCGCCGCAGGGCCGGGTCGGGCTGATCGTCGAGCCTTCCGGCGCGCTGAAGATCGGCGATCCGTACAAGGCCAAGTGCATCGGCATCTACTGGGAAATGATGTTCTCCCGTGCGCGGTTCCAGACCGCGGACATGGTCGAACAGGGCAAGTTGCTCGATCGGGTGGCGCAGTTGATCGACTCCGGCGAGCTTAAGGGCACGCATACGCAGACGCTGGGCAAGATCGATGCGGCGACGTTGCGCGAGGCGCATCGGCGGTTGGAATCCGGGACGACGATCGGGAAGTTGGTGCTGGCGGGTTGGTAAACCTGCGTAACTTCGATGCCGTCATCCCCGCGAAGGCGGGGATGCAGGGCTTTATCGCGACATGGCTCTGAAGTCTCTGGATTCCCGCGTTCGCGGGAATGACGGGCAAAAAAGCGGCGGGCAAAAGCAAAGTCGCTACGTGGCCCCGATGCCGTCATCCCCGCGAATGCGGGGATGCAGGGCTTTATCGCGACGTGGCTCTGAAGTCTCTGGATTCCCGCGTTCGCGGGAATGACGAGCAAAAAAGCAAAGCCGCTGCATTGCTCCAAAGTAACGGCGCAGCCCTGATGCCGTCATCCCCGCGAACGCGGGGATCCAGGGCCTTATCGCGACGCGACCTCAACGCGCCGCCCGCAACGCGCTCCCACCGCGGGTCGGAACCGCATCGCAACGGTAGGCCGAAATCTCGTTGATACGGATTCGGCTGGGATCGTGATCCGGCCCTTGATACCCGATCACCCGCAACTGCGTCAGCCGGGTCGTGGGAATGCGATGCTCGCGCACCGTCTGCACGTTGCCGCGCACTTCCTCGACCAGACGCCAGGTTTCGCCATCGAGGTACTCCAGATCGTAATCGCGCACCTCCCAACCGGCGGTGGTGTAGACCAAGACCTGATCGGCCTGGGCCGCGACCGGCAACGCGACTTGCAGCCGGTTGGAGAAGCTGGCCTTGTCCGAAACGCCCACGCTCGACCAACTGTATTGCCCGCCGAATGCAGTGTTGTTATCGCCGTCGGTCGTGCGCGCCGGGTCGTATCCCACCGCGGTGTCGCTGGCACTGGCCGCGCCGCGCAACAGCAGGTTGGTGGTGCCGCAAGCCAGCGGCGGCGCCGCGGCGAACTGCCGATAGTCGTAGGCCTGCGTGTCCAGTTGATCGAACAACCAGTCGGACAGATTGGCCGCCTCGCGCTGGTCGGTGGTGATCAGATTGGTCAGGCGATACGGCCCGTTGCGGCGGCTGGCGAAGATGTCTTCGCCGGCAAAGCGCAACCGCACCGGATTGGCGCCGGCGGCGACGTCGAGCAACTGCGCCGCGTTGGCGACCACCTGGCCTTCGCTATCGACCAGATCGGCCGACACCATCGCCGCGCCGGCGTAGTCCGAACTCACCTCCAGCGGAACTTCGAGCGCGGCATAACGCTTGCCGTTGCCCTGCGGGATCGCGATTTCCGCGCCGGTGAGCCTGACCTCCAGATTGCGCTTGCCGATCTGCACCGAATCGCCGCCGCCGCGCTCGAACACCTGACCGGTCGCGGTGGTGCCGGACACGAACCACGACACCTCGGCGATGCCCGGCGCATCGGGCACGTTGTACAGACCCACGAAGCGGCCGTCGTCGCGGCGCTTGGTCGGAACCGTATCGACCCGCCCGTCGATCCTGCGCACCTGGATCTCGGCGGTCGCGCTCAGCAACGCGGAGGTCGGCGCCAACACCAGCTCGGCCTCGGTGCCGCTCATCAAGAACGGGAACAAGGTATCGAGTTCCATGCCCAGCGGGCTGGAGAACGACGCCGAGGTCTCCAGCTCGGTGCCGTCGACTACGTCCGATCCGCCTTCCACGATCATGCGCCAACGCCCGGGACGCGGCGCCAGCAACTGATAGCTCGCGCTGGTCTTGTCGCTCTGGTACAGCACCATGTCGGGATCGAGTTTGTCCTCGATCGGATCGTCCGGTCCCGCCTCGCCGTCGTACACCGACGCGGCGAACTCCGGATCGAACACCCGCCCGCTCGGATCGATCAAACTCACCCGCGCGCTGCCGGCGGTCCAACGCGCCGCGAACACGGTCGGGCTGCCGTCGATCAGCACCTCGCGCTCGATTTTCGAACCAGCGCGCAAGGTGTCGCGCAGATTCAAGGTGCGCTGATTGAATTCATCCGCTTCCTCACGCGCCTTCGCCGACGACGGCGCGTAGATCGCCAGCGGGTCGCGCAGCGGCTCGGTTTCGCGCAGCAAACCGCCGAACGGGAACTGGAACGAGGGCGAGCCGCAATGGGTGCGCGAACGCGCGACCAACACCGGATGCACGCAGTTCCAGTACGCCTGATTGCTCAGGCCGCCGCCCCAGCTGTAGTAATCGCGATGGCCGAGCGCCGGGGTGATGTGGATTTCCTGCGTGGTCATGCGATCCAGATAGCCGGGCATGCCGGTGGAGCTATAGGTCTGGATCAGACCATCGTCCGAACCCGGAATCAGCACGCCGGAGGTCCAGCCCCAGCCGTTGCGGTATTCGAAGCTCGGCAAGGGAATCGAGAACAGGCAAATGCGTCGGCCGAAGATGCGGAAGCAGACCCGATGCTGGCGCCACATCGGCGCATCGCCGCCGACCGAGTGATAGACCACGCCCGGACGCTGGCCGTGGGTGATGTTGAACAACTGCATGCTCGGCTTGGCCATCTCGCACACCGCCGGCTGATTGGGCAGGCAGGCCAGGCCGGTGATCGCCGGCGCGCCGCGGTGCGGAGTGCCGAAGGTGAACAATTGCGAGACGTCGTTGCGGTACAGCAGGCTTTCGACATACGAGCGCGAGACCAGTCCGCCCATGCTGTGGCCGAACAGGATCACCCGCGGCTGGCCGGTTTGGTAACGCGCGGTGTCGATCGCCGAACGCACGCGCAACGCATTGACCCGCAGCGGCGGAGTGAAGCCGATGCTGGTCTGGATATTGGCGTCGAAACCGCGATATCCGGCTTGTTGCAAAGCGCCGAACACCGGGTTGAAGCGATTGACGTTATCGGTCCAGCCGGTCACGTACACGATCGGATTGCGGCTGTAGCCGAAGATGTCCGCCAGCGCCCGCGAGCCGCCGTTGAGGGTGACGGTGAACTGATCGCGCAAGAACGCATCGCTGCCGAACGTCCAGCCGGTCAGCCGCGGCCGCACCGTATAGGTTCCCGCCGGAACGCCGGTGAAGCTGTAGTTGCCGTTGCCGTCGGTGATGGCGGTGCGTCCGCCGCCGAGATCGACCAGCGCATTGGCCAACGGCCGCCACGTGCCGAACTCGATCACCCGGCCGCTCAAGCGCGCGCCCTGGGTCGAACGGCAGTCGTAGATTTCCAGCTCGTTGATGCGGAAATAACCCGGCTGCACCGCCGAACCGCTGACCCCGAGGATGCGCACGGCATCGGCCAGGCGAGGCGCGAAGCGGCTGTCGCGCGAGACCGCGCTGTTGCCGCGCACCGAATGCGCGGTCACCCAAACGCCGTTGACCCGTAGTTGGATGTCGTAGCTGCTGGCCTCGTAACCGCTCGTGGTGAACAGCTGCACGCGGTCGATATTGGCCGGCGCCGACAGGGTCAGGTCCAGCGTCATGGTCGCGCCGCGATCGTTGACCCAACTGGCGGCGCCGCCCAAGGCGGTGCTGCGGTCGCCGTCGTTGACCCGTTGCGCGCTGTAACCGGGATAGGTCGAATGGCCGGCGGCGACGCCGCGCAAGGCCAGATTCGGCGTGTCGCACACTTGCGCCCATGCCGGCGGCAACCACGCCAACGCGAGCAGAAGCAGGATGAGAATTCGTACCGAAGCGAGCGAACGCGGCGCGCGGGCACGGCGGATGTTGCGGTCGGACAAGGCCATCGGATCCTCCTGATCACTGTACAAGCCCGTGCCGACAAGCCGGCGGGCGACGTTGACTCAGCTGCCTGACGCTAGTTAGTCCGAATACGCGCCGCGGTTACCGGACGTCACTCACAGAAAGCGCGGCCGGATCGAAGCCGAAGACGAACGGGTGCATGCGCCGTGCCCGCGTGCGAACGACCCGCGCATTCACGCGCCCTGGATGCGCACGACCGTGCGGAGCGTCCGCGTAGTCGATAAGACCGGACGTGAGATCGGACACCCGGGCTGCGTGATCCATCGCGCATTCGGCGAGCTCGGCCGATCCGCGCCGCGATTTCGCATCGCCCACAAAAAAGGGGCCGGCGAACCGGCCCCTTGCCTTGTTGCCACTCGCATCGGCTCAAGCCGCCTTGGGCTCGCCGCGCGCCTGCTCGTAGCCGTCGAACACCATCGACGCCGAGGCTCGGCCCTGGGTCAGCGACCGCAACGCGGTCGTGTAACCCGACAACTGAGCCAGCGGCGCGCGCGCGGTGACGTCGCTGCGGGTGCCGTTGTCCTCGATCGACACCACCCGGCCGGAACGCCGTTGCAGATCGCCGACCACATCGCCGACATTGCCGGCGGGCGTATCGATGACCAGCGACATCACCGGTTCGAGCAAGTCGGTGCCGCTCTGCGCGAGCGCGGCTTTGAGCGCATCGGCGGCCGCGCGCTGGAACGCCAGCTCGGACGAATCCACCGCGTGGGTCTGGCCGTCGGTCAGACTCACGGTCAGACCGACCACCGGATACCCGCGCGGCCCCTCCGCCAACGCCAACCGCACCCCCTTCTCGGTGGCATTGACGAAGTTGCGCGGCACCACACCGCCGGTGGTGCGGTCGACGAACTCGAACTGCCCGTCTTCGCGCGGCTCGACATCGATCGTCACCCGCGCGAACTGGCCGCTGCCGCCGTTCTGCTTGGACAGCTTGCCTTCCACCGCGCGCACCGCCCGGCTCGGCGTTTCCTGGTAGGCGACCCGCGGCGAACCGGTGCGCACTTCCACGCCCCAATCGTCGCGCAGCTTCTGCACCATCACGTCCAGATGCAGCTCGCCCATGCCCCACACCAGGGTCTCGCCGGTTTCCGAATCGGTGCCGACGCGGAACGAAGGATCTTCCTGCGCCAGACTGGCCAAGCCCTGGCCCAGACGGATCAGATCGCCGGCCTTGCCCGCGGTCAGACGCCACGACAACACCGCCGGCTGCGCCTGGATCGTGTCCAGCACCCAGCGTTCGCCGACCGCGCTCAGGGTTTCGCCGCTGACCGCGTCCTTCCAACCCGGAATCGCGACGATTTCGCCGGCATAGGCGACATCGACATCGTGTCCGCGATTGGCCTGGACCACGACCAGACGCCCGACCCGTTGCGGCTTGCCGCGACGCGACGCCCACACCGTATCGCCGACCCGCAACGTGCCCGAGTACAGGCGCACGAACGAGAGCGCACCGTGTTCCTGGTGCACGATCTTGAACAGCAGGCCCGCCAGCGGCCCGGACGCATCCGGCGCCAACGCCCACTCCTGACCGTCTTCGCGCTCGGCGCGCACGCTCGGGCGATCCAACGGCGAAGGCAGGTAGTCGACGATCGCGTCCAACAGCGTTTCCACGCCCTTGTTCTTGAACGCCGAACCGGCCAGCACCGGCGTGCCCGCGCCCTTGAGCGTGGCCCGGCGCAACGCCGCCTTCAGCATCGCCGCATCGATCGCGCGCGCCTCGAGGAACGCTTCGGCCAAGGCGTCGTCGTGATCGGCCACCGCTTCGATCAAAGCCGAACGCTGCGGTTCGAACTCGCGCGCTTCGTCCTCGCTCCACGGGCGGCGGGACAACCGATTGTCCGCATCCCACAGCACGACGTCGCGGGCGACGTAGTCGACCCAGCCTTGCAGATCGTTTTCGATACCGACCGACTGACCCAACGGCCACGGCACCGCGTCGAGCTTCTCGCGCATCTGCGCCAGGGTGCGCTCGAACGACGCGCCGATGCGGTCCATCTTGTTGACGAACGCGATCAGCGGCACGCCGTGCCGGCGCGCCTGGCGCCACACGGTTTCCGATTGCGGCTGCACGCCGTCGACCGCGCTGAACACCGCGACCGCGCCGTCGAGCACGCGCAGCGAACGCTCGACTTCGATGGCGAAGTCGATGTGGCCGGGGGTGTCGATGATGGTCAGCCGATGCTCGGATTGGCCTTGCGGCGCCCAACGCGTCTGCACCGCCGCGGCGCCGATGGTGATGCCGCGGTCTTGTTCGATCTTGGTGAAATCGGTGGTGGCCGCGCCGTCGTGGACTTCGCCCATGCGATGGATCGCGCCGGTTTTCCACAACAGGCGTTCGGTGAGGGTGGTTTTGCCGGCGTCTACGTGGGCGATGATGCCGAGGTTGCGCCAGCTCGAAGCGATAGAGGTGTTCATAAGAAAGTTCGCGATAGTGCCAACGAAGGGAGCCCGCGCATCCCCGGTTGGCGACAGGGCGCGCGGCTAGGTTCGGGTTTCGGCCGTGGTATTCACGACACGTTCTCCTTGGCGGTTTTGCTGCTGCGGTGAGTGGAGTCCGGCGTTGACGGCCGGGGTTCGGAAAAAACAGCGGGCAATAAAAAAGCACCCTTGCGGGTGCTCTGGTTCGGTGTGGCCGTGGCGGGGTCGATTACATCGACCGCGAACCTCGGATCACAACGCACAGGCGCACCCGGCCCGCGCTCGCGCGCGGGGCGTTCTGCGATATCAGGAGCGGGAAGCGCTTCATGACGGTTGCGGCCTGAGGAATGAGGTGCTTTAGCGTGTGCATAGAGTAAGGGCGGCGCGGTGGGAGTCAACGGGAGGGGCGCGGTTGCGGGTGGGATTTATTGTTCCAACGCGTGCACGATGGCCTCACGCCAACCATCGCCCCTGAAAACCGTCGCCCCCTTTGCAAAAGGGGGCGGGCGCCCGGCGTTGCTTTGATTGCCTGCGAATCGATCGCGCGGGGGATTTGCCTCGGCTGGAGCAAATCCCCCCTACCCCCCTTTTTCAAAGGGGGGGAACTTTCTTGTTGGGGCGAAGCGGCTGGGTGCCAGCGTGTTCGCGATCGCGATCGCGCCGCCACGCTAACCGTCGCCCCCTTTGCAAAAGGGGGCGGGCGCCCGGCGTTGCTTTGATTGCCTGCGAATCGGTCGCGCGGGGGATTTGCCTCGGCTGGAGCAAATCCCCCCCCTGCCCCCTTTTTCAAAGGGGGGGAGGCTTCTTGTGGGGGACGCAGGGGCTGGACGATTGTCGGCTTCGTGGCGAAGCCACAACTCACGCCGCCTTGCTGTCCTCACGCTGCCGCTTCAACACCGCCACCGGCTCCGCCCACGCGCTGCCGCCGCGACGCTTGCTGGTGGTCAACACCAGATCCGACGGATCGAACACGTTGAGGTTATGCGTGATCGGCGTGGTCAGGATGTACTGCGCATCGGTAGCGCGCAGGAACCTGCCGACCTTCTCGATGTTGAACACGTCCAAGTGCGCGAACGGTTCGTCGATAAACACGAAGCCGCCCGGCTGGTCTTCGTCGCGCAGCAACGCCACCAACAACAGCAGCGACTTCATCACCTGCTGGCCGCCCGAGGCCTCGCCGTCGTCCAGACCGATCCAGCCCTTGCGGTCGAAATCGAACCGCACCGACAAACCGGCTTGCGCCAGCGCCACGTCGTTATTGGCCAACTCAGGCATGTCGGCGTCGACGCCGATGCCGGCCAGTTCGCCCAGCGCAGCCAGGTTCTTCTTGTAGCGGCGCACGGTCGCGCGCAGCACGTTGATATACGCCCCGCGCGCTTCTTCGGTAAGCCGCTTGGCGCGTTCCAGATGGCCTTCGCGGCGCATGATCGAACTGGCCAGTTCGTCGTGGTCGGCGCCGATCTTGTCGCGCAAGGGCACGCACGCCTCATCGACGACGAACCCACCGCGATCCAGCCGATCGTCGATGCGCTCGATCTCGCGACGCACCGCCGACGCGCTCTCGTACTCGGCGCGGGCGGCCTGCAACGCGGCCGGGCTGCGCCAGGACTCGGGCATCAGCGCGCGCTTGCGGCGGTAATCGACGATGCGCTGGATCAAACTCTGGCGCTCGCCGTTGATCTGCTGCCCGCGTTCGCGCAACTCGCGCGCGAGCGCGTCGATCTGGCCCTGACGCTTGGCCGCGGCGATGCCTTCGGCCTTGTCCTGATCGGCGGCTTCGTCGATCTTGGCGCGCGCTTGCGCCAGCCCGGCCGCGGCCTGGGCGGCGGCTTCGGCCAGTTCGGGCAGGCGCGCTTGCGCGTCGGCGAACTCGGCCGCGCGGGTGACCAGTTCCTGGGTCGCATCCAGCCCGAGCAAACGCGATTGATCCGCGTCCACGCGCTGGCTCAGTTCCTGCAACTCCGCCTCGCGCGAGTGCGCGCGCTGGGCGATCGCCGCCTGCTCGGCGCGCAGTTCGGCCAGTTGCGACTGACGCGCGCCGGTGCCGAAGTGGTGCTGGGTGCCGCCGATATGGCGGCCGCCGCGGCTTTCGCGCAGGTAGCCCTTCTGGGTGATCCAATCCTGCCCGGCCGGCAGGCGCGAGCCGTGTTCGATGTCGGTGACCCGGCGGATGCGGTCGAGCTGGCGCGGCAACCACGCCGGCGGATCGGCCGAGAAGCGCACCACTTCCAGCAGCGAGCCGGCGCTGGCCTTGGGTACCGGCGCGCGTTCGGCGACGATGAAGTGGCGGTATTGCTGGCTTTCGCCGAGCTGCCACGCCGCGCGCGACTGCTTGGGGTTTTCCAGCACCAGCAGATGGCGATACGGCGCCAGCACCGCTTCGACCGCGACCGACCACTGCGGATCGACGATCTCGACCAGTTCGGTCAGCACCCGGTGATCGATCTTGGCCTGATCCAGGGCGGCGCGGAAATCGCGTTCGAACGGCTCGACGATGCGCCCGCCGCCGCTGAGCGCGCCGATCTGCGCGGCGATCTCGCCGGTGCGCTTGCGGTCGCGTTCGGCTTCCAGCTTCAGCTCGGCCTGACGACGGCGGCCGTTCTCGACGCTGGCGCTGAGCGCGTCGACATCGAGCGAGCCGCGCTGGGCTTGCAGCTTGGCCAGTTCGTCGCGGCGCTTGACCAGCATCTCGGCGTCGCGCGCGGCGTCGCGGGCGCGGGTGAAGTCCTGTTCGCTGGCGCCGACCTGGCGCCGCGCTTCGCGGATGGCTTCGGCCAGCGCGTCGCGGCCGCTGGAGGCGACGGTGTCTTCGGCGCGCATTTCCTCCAGCGCGCCTTCGCGCTCGCGCAAGGCGCGGCGCAAACCGGTCAGGCGCGGCTTGGCGCCCTCGATGGCGTTGCGCTGCTCGGCCATCTCGACCTTGGGCGCGACCTCGCTCTGCAAGCGCTGGCGCTGATTGCGCAGCGCATTGCCTTCTTCGAACGAGCGCACATCGGCCTTGGCCGATTCCAGCCGCAGATGCAGGCCGGCCAGATCCTGGCCGAGCTGCTGCAGTTCCTTTTCCACGTCGAACTGTTCGCTGCGCGCGCGCTGGTAATCGTCGAGCACCGCCTTGTCTTCGAACACGTCGAAGATCAGTTGCAACAATTCGCGCGGCGAGTACTGGCAGAGTTTGTCGGTCGCGCCTTGTTCCAGCGTGAGCACGCGGCAGATCGCCCGGGTCAGGCCCGCGCCGGCCAGACGCACGCGGTAGTCGCGCACGCCGAGCCAATCGCCGCCCTGCTCCAGGGTTTCCACCGGCACGTCGCCGCCGACGATCTGGTAATCGCGGCTCCAATCGCCGCCGCGCTTGCGGATGCGGCAGGCCAGGGTGACCAGATCGTCCTTGATCGGAAAGAACGGGCGGCCGCCGCGGCGGTCGGGGCGGTTGCTGACCACCGCGCGCAGCCACGCATACGGCTTGCCGTTGTGGCGCAGGTAGGTCTTGTAGTCGCGCGCGGTATCGCGGTCTTCGATCGCCAGCAAGGTGCGCAGCGCGTCGAGCAAGGTGGTCTTGCCCGAACCGTTCGGGCCGACCACGGTGACGATGGAGGCATCCAGCGGCAGCTGAAAGCGCTGCCAGTAATCCCAATGCACGACTTCGAGCGAGCGGAACTCAAACATCGGCCGCGGCCTCCTGCTTTTCGATGGCGTCTACGGACAGTTCGGATGTTTCTTCGGGCGCGGGCTCGTCGCTTTCGGCTTCGCCCGGCAGTTGCGGCAACGGCTCAGCGGCGACCGCCTCGGCGTCTTCGGCGTCGAGGGCGACGTCGGCTTCGGTGTCCTCATCCGAGTCGGCATCGCTCAGCGAAGCTTCGAACGCGGCTGCATCGAAATCGATGTAGCCGTCGTCGGCCAGGCCGTGCGCGGCGCTGTCGTGCGTCGGGACTTCCTCGGTCGGAGCCGCATCGCTTACATCCGCACCGCCCTCGCCCGCAGCGGCCGCATCGGCCGCTTCCTGCGCCGCCAATTCCAAAGCGTGCTGGCGCGCTTCGGCGACCACGTAGGTGAGCGCACCGTCCATCACTCGGCCGGCGATGCGTTCGTAATCCAGGGCCAAATCCAACAGCGGACCTTCATGGATGCGCTCTTTGCGCCGAACGATGAAGCCCTGCCGCGCCAGCGCGCCCAGGTTGAACTGGATCCGGGTCTTGCCGCCGAGCTTCTCGCCGAAATCGGCCAGCAGCGTGCGTTCGTTGATCGGCTCGACCACTTCGGCGCCGACCGGCACCGGCTTGAGTTCGGCGAACATCTGTTCCTGATCCTGATCGCGGTCGGCCTGTTGGCGGGCGATCTGGCGCTGGCGCTTGGGCAGCACCAGCAGCGCCCACAGCACCACCAACAACGCGATCGCGTCGCGATCCAGTTGCAGGTTGGTCGACGACCAGGCCTTGGCGCTGCCGAACACCGCCGACTCTTGCGGCCGGGCGACGCCAACGGCGACGTTGGCGGCGTAAGGATGTTCGAGCAAGCGCAATCCGACCTGGGCCAAACGACGTTCCAGGTCGTTGCGCAGTTCGGCGTCGGTGAGCAGGTCGCGCACGGCGACGTCGTCGCGCGGCAGCCAGCGTTCGGCGATCAGGCGCGCGATCAGTGAGGCGATAGGGTCGTTCATGGGGTGTCCGCGGTTTCCTTCGCCGCTTTCGCGCGCCGGGCCGGTTGCCCGGTGCCGCGCGCGGAGGCGGTCTTCTTATCGGTGTGCTTGTCGGCGTTCTTGGTTTTGGCGGCGCGCTTGCGCGGGGCCGCGTCGGCGTCGCCTTGTTCGATCACCGGCGCCAGCCGGTCGCTGGCTTCGCTTTCGGCGATGTCGGCCTTGGAGCGTTTGCGCGGCGCGCGCGCCTGCAAGCGTTCTTCTTCGCTGATCGGCCGCAGGCGGCCGCGGCTCATGTAGGCCACGCCGGCGCGTTCGACGGTTTCGAATTCGGTTTCCACGTGCCAGGCCAGCGGCAACCGCGCCATTGACGCGCTGACGCCTTCGCGGTTTTCCGCGCCGGGGTCGCCGATCAGGCCGAGCAGGGACATGCGATACGCGCTCAGGGTGAAACTGTCCTGCGGAATCAAACCGCTCAGCGCGCTCGCCTCGCCGGTCAGCGCGCTCAACGCGGTCAACTCATCGAGCCAGCGTTCGGCGTACTGGAAATCGGTGGCCGCCGCGGGCGAGCCTTCGGCGCTGGGCGCGGCCATCGACGGCGGCAGCGATTGGTCTTCGCGCGCTTCGCGCTCGCGTTCCACCAGTTCGTACTCGGCCACGTCCAGGGCGATCGGCGCGAGCATGAAGGCCGGAATCGCCGAACGCGTGAGCACGTCGTCGGCGATGCCGGCGAGCGCGTCGATGTCCAGATCGCGCAGAAAGCGGTTGACGTCCGAGGACGACAAGCCGCTCGCGCCCAAGTGCACGCGGTGGCGGTCGAGCGTGCTCAGCGCGCGCTGGAACACCGAGGCCTGACGCAGCATCGCGCTCTGGGCGCGGCCGATCTGCTGGGCGACGCGGTGGGTGTGGCTGTCGAGTTCCAGATCGGCGGAAATCTCCTCGACGATCTCGGTGCCTTTCTCGATCCAGCGCCAGGCCTGCTGCAAGGTGCCGGCGGCGCGCAGGATGCGGTGCTCCGAGCCGCTGAGCACGGCCTGATCGAAGTCCTCGCGCAATTCGTTCAGACGCGACAACAGATGCTGCAAGTCGTCCGGCCGCACGCGCCCCACCGCCTGGCCGGCGGCGATCTGCGCGGTGACGTAGGCCAGCTCATCGCCTTCGCGATTGAACTGCAGCAGCAGGCCGATCGCCGACAAGGCCTGACGGCCGGCCGGGCTGATCCGGTAACGCTGGCTTTCGTTGTCCCACAGCAGCAGGTCGTTATCGCGCAGACGGCCGATCACGGTGTCGAACTTGACCGGGTCCAGGTAGGCGAAGTGTTCGCGCAGTTCCTGCGGCGCCCAGTCCGGGGCCGAGCCGCGTTCGCCGATCGCGCGCAGCACCAGCAGGCGCACCATCACCGACTCTTCGCCGCCGTGGAACAAGGTGGAGAACGCGCGCAGCAGATCGCGCGCGCCCAGCAGGGGCTGCAGGTCGGGCAGATCGGCGGCGACGATGTCGGCGCGCAGGTAGTCCTGGATGCTGGTTTCGGTGGCTGGATCCATGAATTACGGACTACGGGGGGTCGGGCATGTTCGGCGATGGGCCGCGTCCATGACAACCGTTGCGTTGCGCCCGCCCGCGTGCCTGCCTTCGCGCGGCCTTGATCGCCGGCCCGGTCCTGTCACACCCGGACCCGCCCGGGGGCCCTGCCGGCACCCCGCGCCCCTTGAATTACAGCGCTTTTCCCGGCATCGTGCGCATTCCATACGCCAGCGTATACAGCCAGCATGACCACGGCCGCCCACCCCGGTTCGAACCCGCCTCACCCGCTCGATCCGGCCGCCAGCGCGCCGCATCCCCTGTATCCGCACCTGTTCGCGCCGCTGGACCTGGGCTTTTGCACCCTGCCCAACCGGGTGCTGATGGGCTCGATGCACACTGGCCTTGAAGACAAGGCCGCCGACTTCCCCAAGCTGGCGGCGTATTTCGCCGAGCGCGCGGCCGGCGGCGTCGGTCTGATCGTCACCGGCGGGTTCGCGCCCAACATCGTCGGCTGGCTCAAGCCGTTCGGCGGCAAGCTCAGCTGGCCGTGGGAAGCGGGCAAGCACAAGCAGGTGACCCGCGCGGTGCACGAGCACGGCGGGCGCATCTGCATGCAGATCCTGCACGCCGGCCGCTACGGCTACCACCCGCTGCAGGTGGCGCCGAGCAAACTCAAGGCGCCGATCAATCCGTTCACCCCGCGCGCGCTGTCGGCCGGCGGGGTCGAGCGACAGATCAAGGCCTTCGTCAATTCGGCGCGGCTGGCGCGCGAGGCCGGTTACGACGGCGTCGAGGTGATGGGCTCGGAAGGCTATCTGCTCAATCAGTTCACCGTGCCGCGCACCAACAAGCGCAAGGACGCCTGGGGCGGTGAGGCGCCGCAGCGGTTCCGCTTCAATGTCGAAATCGTGCGCCGCATCCGCGAGGCCTGCGGGCCGGATTTCATCATCGTCTACCGCCTGTCGATGATCGATCTGGTCGACGAAGGCTCGACCTGGAGCGAAGTGATCGCCCAGGCCCGCGCGATCGAAGCCGCCGGCGCCACCCTGATCAACACCGGCATCGGCTGGCACGAGGCGCGGGTGCCGACCATCGCCACCTCGGTCCCGCGCGGCGCATTCACCGGCATCACCGCGCGGCTCAAACCCGAAGTGCGGATTCCGCTGGTCACCACCAACCGCATCAACATGCCCGACGTGGCCGAGCGCATCCTGGCCGAGGGCGAGGCCGACATGGTGTCGATGGCGCGGCCGCTGCTGGCCGACGCCGACTGGGTCAACAAGGCCCGGCGGCAACGCGCGGCCGACATCAACACCTGCATCGGCTGCAATCAGGCCTGCCTGGACCACGTCTTCGCCAACAAGCGCGCCAGCTGTCTGGTCAATCCGCGTGCCTGCGCCGAGACCGAGCTTAACTACCTGCCGACCCAGGCGCCCAAGCGGGTGGCGGTGGTCGGCGCCGGCCCGGCCGGGCTGGCCTGCGCGACGGTCGCGGCCGAACGCGGCCATCGGGTCACCTTGTTCGACAGCGCCGCGCGCATCGGCGGCCAGTTCAACCTGGCCAAGCGCATTCCGGGCAAGGAAGAGTTCTACGAAACCCTGCGTTACTTCGCTGGCCGGATCGAACAGACCGGGGTCGAGTTGCGCCTGAACACCACCGCCGACGCCGCGGCCCTGGCCGGCTTCGACGAAATCGTGCTGGCCTCCGGGATCAAGCCGCGTCAGGTCGATTTCCCGGGCTCGGACCACGCCCGGGTCTGCTCGTACCTGGACGTGCTGCAAGGCCGGGTGGTGCCGGGCCCGCGCGTGGCCATCGTCGGCGCCGGCGGCATCGGCTTCGACGTCGCCGAATTCCTGGTCCACGACGGCCCGCACTCCGGCGACGACGCTCCGCACCATCCCGACCCGGCGCGCTGGCGCGCCGAGTGGGGCGTGGACCTGGATTACGCCGACAACCGCGGCGGCCTGGCCGAGCCCCGCCCCGAACCGCCCGCGCGCCAGGTCTGGCTGCTGCAGCGCAGCCCCGGCAAGCCCGGCGCGAAACTGGGCAAGACCACCGGCTGGATCCATCGCGCCACCTTGAAGGCCAAGCAGGTGCGCATGCTCGGCGGCGTGGAATACCTGGGCATGGACGAGGAGGGATTCCGCATCCGCATCGACGGCAGCGAACAGGTGCTGCCGGTGGATCAGGTGGTGATCTGCGCGGGCCAGGAGCCGTACAAGCCGTTGGCGGCTGCGCTCGCCGACAGCGGCAAGCCGGTGCATGTGATCGGCGGCGCCGATGTCGCGGCCGAACTCGATGCCAAGCGTGCGATCGCTCAGGCCAGCCAACTCGCGGCGCGGCTCTGAGTCGCGTTGCGCATACATATATGCGCATACATATATATGTGTAGTTGCGAACAAGCCCTGTAG
>NZ_JBAMDI010000095.1:0-44600 GCF_036961695.1 Pseudomonas sp. CGJS7
AATCCCAACTCCACGTATCCCACCCAGACAAAACGAAGGGGCGAATCCAACAGCCGCATCGGCCGAAGCATCCGCCCCCGCTTTCTACCTCAAGCCCGCTATCGCAGGCCTAGCCAAGCCTCACCAAATCCGCACGCGCTGCTCCGGCGCGACATACATCGCATCGCCCGGCTTCACCTCGAACGCCTGATACCACGGATCGAAATTGCGCAGCGGGCCGTTGGCGCGGTACTGCCCCGGCGAATGCGGGTTGGTCTTGATCAGATTGAGCAGCGCCTCATCGCGGTACTTGCTCTTCCAGATCTGGCCCCACGACAGGAAGAAGCGCTGATCGCCGCTCAAGCCGTCGATCACCGGCGCCGGCTTGCCGCCCAGGCTCAGCTGATACGCGGTGTAGGCCATCGAAATGCCGCCGAGGTCGCCGATGTTTTCGCCCATCGTCAGCTGGCCGTTGACGCAGACCTTGGGCAGCGGGCAGAACGCGTCGTACTGCGCGCCCAGGGCCTTGGTGCGCTGCTCGAAACCGGCGCGGTCGGCGTCGGTCCACCAGTTGCGCTGGATGCCGGCGAAGTCCGACTTGCTGCCCTGATCGTCGAAGCCGTGGCCCATTTCATGGCCGATCACCGCGCCGATGCCGCCGTAATTCACCGCCGGATCGGCGTTGAGGTCGAAGAACGGCGCCTGCAGGATGCCGGCCGGGAACACGATCTCGTTGAAGGTCGAGTTGTAGTACGCATTGACCGTCTGCGGGGTCATGAACCATTCGTCGCGATCGGTGCGGGTGCCGATGCGGCGGACCTGATCCTGACGCGCGTAGCGGCGCAGTTGCATCGTGTTGGCTACCAGATCGCCCGGCACGATGGTCACGCTGGAATAATCGCGCCACTTGTCCGGATAGCCCACCTTGGGCCGGAAGCTGGCCAGCTTGCGATAGGCCTCGGCCTTGGTCGCATCGCCCATCCAGTCGATCTTCTCGATGTTGCTGCGCAGCGCCTTGCGCAGGTTCTCCACCAGGGTTTGCATCGCCGCCTTGGCCTGCGGCGAGAAGTGGCGTTCGACGTAGATCTTGCCCATCGCGTCGCCCAAGCCTTCGCTGCCGGTGACCGTGGCCACCGCGCGCTTCCAGTCGTCGCGCTGCGCCTTCTGCCCGCTCAGCACGGTGCCGTTGAAGGCGAATGCCGCATCGTCGAGTTCGCGGCTCAGCAGCGCGGCGTTGTTGCGCACGGCGTGGAAGGTCAGGTAATCGCGCCACACCGGCAGCGGGGTGCGGCCGATGGTTTCGATCACCGGCTGCACCGCGCTGGGCGTGGCGACGTTGACGCGGTCCAGCGCCGGCATGCCCTGCGCCTGGACCTGCCCGGCCCAGTCGTAACCCGGGTACTGCTTGGTCAGCTCGGCGAAGGTCGAAACGTTGTAAGTCTTGTCGCGGTTGCGCAGCTGCGCGCGTTCCCACTGCGGCTTGGCCAACTCGGTTTCCAGATCCAGCACCGCCTGCGCGCGCGCCTTGGCGTCCTTGATGCCGGCGAAGCCGAGCATGCGTTCGATATGGGCCAGATACGCGGTGCGGATGCCGACGAAACGCGCATCCTGATTGAGGTAGTAATCGCGATCCGGCAAACCCAGGCCGCCGACGCGCAGACCGACCAGGTACTTGTCCGGATCCTTGCGATCCAGGTCCACGCCCAGACGCAGCGGCGCGGTGGTGCCGTCCAGATCGGCGGCGCCGAAGGCCTGGATCAGCGCGCTTTTGGAATCGATCGCCGCGATCCGGTTCAGCACCGGCTGCAGCGGCGCGATCCCGGCGGCATCGCGCGCGGCGCGGTTCATGTAGCTGGCGTAGTAATCGCGCAGCTTCTGCTTTTCGCTGCCCGCGGCCAGATGCTTGCTCTGGCGCAGTTCCTCGATGATCGCGTGCACCTGCGCCTCGGACTGGTCGCGCAGCAGGTTGAACGAACCGAACGAGGTCTCGTAGTCCTTCAGTTGATAGGTATCCAGCCAGTGGCCGTTGACGTAGCGGTTGAAATCGTCGCCCGGCTTGACGTTCTTGTCCTGCGCGCTCAGATCGACGCCGAAACTGCCTAATTGCGGCTTGCCCTGGGCGGCGGCGCCGGCGGCATGGGCGGAGGAAACGGCGAACGCGGCGGCCAGCGCCAGACTCAGGCTCAAACGGGAAGGCTTCATGGACGGTTTCCGGTGGAAAGGCGGGAGCCTAGCCCAGGGGTGGTGAGGGTGTCGTGGGCCGTTGGTTGGGCGGGTGGAGCCAAGAGCAAATCCCCCCTGCCCCCCTTTTTCAAAGGGGGGAACAGCAAAAGCGGGGGGAGTTGCAGCGGCGGCGACGCGAAGCGGAGCCGCCCCCGCGACAACTCGCCCCCTTTGAAAAAGGGGGCTGGCGCCTGCGCAGCCCGATTCAGACAGGCCCAGCGCGCCGGGGGATTCGCTTTGGCTGTGGCTTGTCGATTTCCGCCCCCCTGGTTCGACGTACCAATACCCACCCAGGAGTTCCCATGTCATTCCAGGCCTACCTAGACACCATCCAAACCAAAACCGGCAAAACTCCGGCCAACTTGCGCACTCTGGCCGCCAAGAAAGGCTATGCCGACGCCAACGGCCTGCGCCCCGGGGTGAAGGCCGGCGCCATCATCGCCTGGCTCAAGCAGGACTTCGGCCTGGGCCACGGCCATTCGATGGCCGTCGTCGCCCTGCTCAAAGGCAGCAAGAAAGAAGGCGACCGCTGATCCCGCGACGCTCGCCCGCACCGACACCCCACGCCCCCGCACGCCACAGGAGACCCGCAATGAAGAACTATCTGGCCGTTTTCACCGGCTCACCGGCCTCGATGGACGCCTGGACCCAACTCGACGACGCCACCCGCGCCGCGCGCGAAAGCGCAGGCATGCAGGCCTGGGGCGATTGGGTCGCCGCCCACGCCGACGCTATCGTCGATCACGGCACCCCGCTGGGCAAAACCAAACGCATCGGCAGCGACGGCATCGCCGACTTCCGCAACGCCTTGTGCGCCTACACCGTGGTGCGCGCCGCGTCGCATGAAGCGGCCGCGCGATTGTTCGAAAACCACCCGCATTTCGCCATTTTTCCCGGCGATGGCGTGGAAGTGATGGAGTGTCTGCCGGTACCGGGCGCCTAGGTTCGACCCACCGACCGACAACCCGGCCCGGGCGCACGAGTCGAGATATGCGCCCGGGCCCTTTATGCTGGCGCCTGCCCCGCAGAGACCGCCCGCCGTGCCGCATTACTCAGGCCCCTTGCTTACCCGCCCCATCGCCGAGCAACTGCAAGCCGCGCGCGCCGATACCGGTACATGGAGCGGCTCGCTGGACCTGGGCCGATCCAGCGGGCAAGCGCAGCTCGACCGCGACCGGTGGCAGTGGAACGGCCAACGCTATCCCTATCCGACCGCGCTCAAGGACCGCACCATCTACTACTGGGACGGCGAAGACTTCGCGCCGGTCTCGCGCTTCTCCGGCTCGCTGATCAAACTGGTGCCGACACAGTGGGGCACGCCGACCTTCGAGATCGACGGCATCAAGATGCTGGTCAGCGCCCAGCTCTCGCCGATCGACGACGCCCGGCGCAAAGTCGAGCTGATCGAACCGCGCGGCAAGACCGTACTCGACACCTGCGGCGGCCTGGGCTACTTCGCCGCGTGCTGCCTGCAATCCGGCGCTGCGCGGATCCAATCGTTCGAAAAGAACGAAGACGTGCTGTGGCTGCGCACGCTCAACCCGTGGTCGCCCGATCCCGACGCACCCGACAGCGGCGGCCGCCTGCAACTCGCGCATGCCGACGTTTCCAAAGCGATCGTCCAGATCGCCGACGCCTCGGTCGACGCCCTGCTCCACGACCCGCCGCGCTTCGGCATCGCCGGCGAACTGTACTCGCAGACCTTCTACGACCACCTCGCGCGGGTCCTGCGTCGCGGCGGCCGTTTGTTCCACTACACCGGCAGCCCGAACAAACTCACCAGCGGCCGCGATGTCCCGCGCGAAGTGGCGAAGCGATTGGAAAAGGCCGGATTCAAGACCCAACTGGCGCTCGACGGCGTACTCGGCATCCGCCGCTGAAGACTTCGCGGCCGCATCGCGCGTTCGCCTGTCTCAATCGCAATCACGGCACCTCGCACGACCAGATCGAACTGGCCGACCACAGATTGGTGCGGGTGACGTGGTTATAGACCTCTTTGACCGGCGTCCCGCCTTGCGCACCGCATCGGCGCGGGCGTCTTCCAGGGCGATGCCCGGATCGTAGCTTTGCCCCTGCCCGCTCACGGTCGTCACGGCGGCCGCGGCCAGCCCGCAAACGGCTAGCGAGAACGTTGACGCCAGCACTGCAAACGGCCTGATCATGTCGATTCTCCCGGTTTCGGTCTTGGCGGGCATTCGAGCATGCGCCGAGAAGACCGCCGTGAAAAACGGGTAAGCGCGGCGTGAAAGCGGCCTCGTCGCGGCGGAGGACACTTAGATCACGAAACATGTGCATTCATCCCGGCGACGGCCACCCGACTCCCCTCCCCCGCGGAATACAGTGATCCGATGTGCTTCGCTTAACCGGTCTGGCCGGTTATGCTCGGCCGCAAGGGGGAACACCTGCGTGCTGATCAAGACCAAGGACGATCAATCGGCTCAGCTCAAAGCGCTGGAACTTCGCGCCGCCGGCTCCGGCCCGGCCGCCAAGCAGGCCACCGCCGAGTTGCGCATCCGCAAGGCCGGGATCAAAGGCGAGATGGAATCGGCCTATCTGATCGACTTCCATTTCGCTGGCTCGCCCAACTGGGCGGTGATCCACGATCTGCGCATAGAACACCGCGGACGCACCGCGCAAATCGACCATCTGCTGATCAATCGCTGGCTCGATCTTTACGTGCTGGAATCGAAGCACTTCAACGCCGGGTTGAAGATCAACGACGGCGGCGAGTTCCTGCGCTGGGACAACTATCGCAAGACCTACACCGGAATGGCCTCGCCGCTGGAACAGAACGAGCGCCACATCGACGTTCTTCGCGACGTCGCCGGCAGCATCGACTGGCCGCAACGGCTGGGCTTGCGTATCTCACCGACTTTCCATTCGTTGATTCTGATTGCCCCCGCCGCGCGCATCGACCGATCCAAGCGCTTCGACTCCACTCGGGTGATCAAGGCCGACCAGCTCAAGAAACAGATCTGGAAGGACATCGATAACGAAAATCCGCTGGTTACTTTGTTCAAGAGCACCACCAGGATCGTTTCGCGCGAGACGGTGGAGTTCGTGGCCAGGCAGTTGCTCGCCTTGCATCGGCCGTTGACGCACGACAGCGATGAAACACAGCACCCGACCCCACCCAAGCCACCGGCAGCCGCGCCGAAGCGGATCGAACCGACATTCGCTGAGCCACCGCCGTTACCCGCGTCCGTATCGTTACCGGCGGCCAAAGCGGAGCCCAACGCCGCGACCTGCAAATACTGCGGCAAGCAAGCCGGTGAAATCCTCTACGGAAAGTACGGCTACTACTTCAAGTGCGACGGCTGCAGCGGCAACACCCAGATCCGCTTCAATTGTCAGCCCGGGCATAAGCCGCGCCTGCGTAAGGACGGCGCGGAGTTCTACCGCGAATGCGCCGATTGCCGCAGCAGCGCGCTCTTTCACCGCAACCGGCCTTGAACCCATGATCGGCGTCGTGACCTTGCTGGCGGTTCTGACTCTGCCTGTGTTGCTGTATCAATTGCTGTTCGTGGCGATCATGTACGTCGCCAGCCGGATCGGGCCGAAGACGATGATCGTGGCCCTGGTCGGCAGTTTGGCCTGGACCGCGACCCATCTGTTCTTCCCGCCGCTGGCTGTGCTGCAAAGCGTGGTGATCGTCGTCAGCTATGTCTGGTTCCGGCGCAAACGCACTTCGCACCGATCCTCGGCGCGGGCGCAGCTGCCCACGCCGCAAAATGGGCGGCCAGAGCGTCCGCCCATCGAACACGAACGCGAATAAGCGCGGCGGCAGGCCACCGCGTCGCGACGTTCGTTCATGCCTGCACGCGGCAGCAATCGCCGATTGACCCAATCTCGGCTGACACTGGCTAACGCTCGCTACCCGGCGGTGATGGTGCTCCTGCGTCCGCGCGCGCCTTCTTTACGCATACACGCGCTTCGTCGCTCAGCGGGTCGACGCAGTCGTTGCACTCGCCGCAGCGGGGCCCGTCGACGCGCGAAAGAAAACGCGCAATAGAAACAGCGAGATACGAACCGGCAGGTTCCCGAAAGGCGAGCGCCGCCGGCCGTCGGCAAGCTGGTCGCAACGGATCGCTCGACGATCCGCGGACGCTCTCGCCGCTGCAAGGGGATTCCCGGCCGACGCGGACGCAGCAGCGGAACATTCCAGTACGGCTCCCTTTCATGAGGTGTTTCCCATGGACGACTTCAATACGCCCGACAGCGCCGACGCCCCGAAATTCGACCCCCTGCCGTTCGACCCCGCGCCGTTCGAAACCATCGCGGTTTCGCCGGGGTTCGCGGAACTTCCGCCCGCGCCGCCCGGCTGTACGCTGCGCGACCGTGGGCAGGTGGCGCTCGACAGCGCCTTGCTGCGCCAGCTTCGCCGGGACCGGTTGCTGAGCCAGCAGGAACTGGCCGACGACTGTTGGCGCCGCAACATCCGCGTCTCCATCGCGACCATCAAACGGGCCGAATCCGGCCGCGCCGTGCGCTTCCGTATCGCTCACGAGTTGGCGCGTTGCTTCGGCATCCCGGTGATGCGCATCGTCCGCGCCGCGCCGCCGGCGGGATAAACCGCGGCGGCCGGCGGCATTCGCATCGACGGACCCGATTTCATCCGCCTGTGTCCGCCACCGGCCGTTTGTGCGCGCAGCCTAGCGACGCCGCTCGCATGCTGCGCGCACTCACCCCGTCGGTACGGAGATACGCAATGAGGTTGAAGTTCGGCAAACGTTCGACATCCCTGTCGGTCCTGTTGTCCGCCCTGCTCCTGGGCATTCACCCCTCGGCTGCGCTGGCGGCCGAAACGGTCCCATCGTCCGAACCCAGCACCGAGATCGATCACGCCCTGCTATGGGGCCGCGACATCGATGAAATCACCGCCGACGTCACGGTCAAACTGGGTTTCCAGGTCAGACCGGGGCGCAATCCCGGCGGCGTGGCCAATCGCTACGTGCGCATGGGCGACCTGAGCTACATCGAACTGTTCGCCAAGACCCGCGCCGATCCCGAAATGGACCCGGGCATGCAGGCCGATCAGGCCTCGCTGCGCGGCGGCGCCGGCGCGCGCACGTTCGGCTTGCGCTCCACGGTCCTGGACAAACTGCCGGGCCAGTTGCGGCAACAAGGGTTCGCGCCCACGCCGATCTTTACCGCGCCGCTGGACGATCCCGACGGCGACGGCCCCGGGCATCCGCCGCGCTGGCGGTTGTTCGCGTTCGCGCCGCAACCGCTGTCGAGCAACCTGTTCTTCATCGACTACGCCAAATTGCTCGCTACGCCTACCCGGACCACCGACGCGCGGATCGCGCCGCAACATCCCAACGGCGCGCGCGAACTGTCGGCGATCTGGCTGCTCTCGGCCGATGCCGACGCCGACCGCAAGCAGTTCGAGAAAATGGGCTTGAACGGCGCGGTGCGGGTGCGCATTCCGCAGATCGCCGCGCGAGGGTATTGCGTACCGGTCGGCGGCAAACGTTTGTTCGCGCTGCAACCCGATGGCGCGGGCATCGCCGCCAATGTCTTGCGCGAGGGCGGCCCGCAGATGCTGGCGATCAGTATCGGCGTGGCCGATCTTGAACAAGCCCAGCGCCGGGTGGAACGCGGCTACGAAACCGAATTGGCGCGCTATCGCGGAGCGCTGGGCGAGGCGTTCATGGCGCCGACGCAAGCCGATCTGGGGTTGCTGGTCGAATTTCATGAATCGGCGCGGACACCGGCGGGGTGTGGGGTAAGCGCGGGATAAAGCCGAGGACGATAGAACGCCCCGGCATCGCCGTTGCCGACGATGCCGGGGCGCTGTTGCGCGGATGCAGGCTTATCGAACACAACCAGGCAGGAACCCTGCGACCCGCGATCGCGTTTCGCCCGGCCGATGCATAAACCGCACCGACCGCGCGACCACCGTGCTACTGGATCCCGCCCTCGTACTCAAGCGTCGCGTTGCTGGGCAAATACACGCTGCCACCAGCCGGGACGTACTCAGCGATCACGCTGGGTCCGGAAGCGACCGGCGTCGGCACGCTCCACTGCGCCCGCCCGATCTTGTCCAGGGCTACCGCGGCGCCGTACTGATCCCCGTCGACCAACAGACGCACACTGCCGGCAGGAACGCCTTCGCCCGGGGTCAGACGCGCGACCGCTACCGCCAAGGTCGTGTTGTCCCCGCCGCGCGCGCCGATCACGCCCAGCGAGGTTTGGGTGGCGCCGCGCTGCACCAGTTCCTGTTCCTTGGCGCTCTTGGCGAACACGACCGCGCCGGTGGTGGCCACGTCGAACTCGCAATCCTTGCGGATGCGCTCATCCCCGACCTCGGCGCAGGCATTCTGCGCCAGTGTCACGTTTTCGGCTTTCAGCGCCGGCTTCTTGTCGGCCGGGTACGGCTGATGCACGTACTTAGCCGGCGAGTCGCCGTGGACGTAGTCGAACAAGCTGGTCATGTCGGTGACCCGCCACGAATCAGCGAAACCCGCCTGATTCCACTCGCCGGGCTGCAATGCGCCCATCAAGCCTTCGCTGGCCTGGGTGTTGTGCACAGAAAGGTTGATGTACCACAGCGGCGACCACAAGTAAGAACTCGCGAGCGCTTGCGTCCCATCCGGGAAATCGATCTTGATGCCGTTGCTGCCGTACGGGCTCACTCGGCCACCGGCTCCGAGCGCCAACCCCGCGGCATCGAGCGTGGTGACGACACCGTCCACGCGCAATTGCATCCCGCTCGGACCCGGCTGCCAGGTCACCCGGTTGCTGCCGACGCGCGCGGCAAGCGCGGTGTTGATGCTGACCCACGGATACCCCGGAGCCGGCGTCTGCCGGGTCTGCAATTCCATGGCCGGGCCGCCAAGCAAGGCGACAAACTCGCCGCCGGCCTGGAAGTCGTACTTCAGGCCATTGACGGTGATGATGTGCGGATCGCCGTCGTTGTATCCGTTGTTGAGCGAACCGTAATGCAGTTGCTCGTTCGGCGAATTGGCTCCGCGATTGATCACCCCGCCCCAGCCTGGGGTGCCTGTGTGATTGTTCGCCCAGTGCAGCCCGGCGCGAACCACCGCCGGCCATGCGTAAGGATGGTATTGGAGGAAACGGGCCGCCACGCCGGCGACGTGCGGCGCGGCCATCGAAGTGCCCGACTTCACTACCGCCGCGGTGTTGTTGGCATGACTCGCCGAGAGGATGTTCACGCCCGGCGCGAACCAATCCACGCAAGAGCCGTAGTTGGACGAATTCGCGCGGGTGTCGTTGGTCGGATCGATGGATCCGACCGTAATCGCCGCAGGCACGCGCGCCGGCGAAAGATTGCAGGCGTTGCCGCTGTTGTTGCCGGCCGAAACGGTATAGGTGACGCCGGCCGCGATCGAATTGTTGACCGCATTGTCCAGGGTCGGGCTGGGGAAGAAACCGGAGCTGAGATTGGCGACCGCGGGCGCGACATGATTGGCCGTAACCCAGTCCACCGCGGCGATCACCGGCGCCAGATACGTATTCAAGCAATCGCCTGCGCGCACCGGATGCAACAACGCCTGTTTGGCGATGCCGTAGGTCGTGCCGCCGATCGTTCCGGCGACGTGAGTGCCGTGGCCGTGGCAATCATTGGTGTCCTGGGAGTTATTCATCGTGTTGATGCCGGGCAGGATGCGGCCGATGAAATCGTTGTGAGTCGCACGAATACCGGTATCGATCACGTAGGCATGCACGTTGGCGCCAGTTTCGCTGTAGGTATACCGCTGATCCAACGGCAACAGACGTTCGCTGACTCGGTCCAAACCGTCGGCCGGATTGGTTTGAACGGTATGGAGTTCGCCGACTTGATCGACCTCCACGTACTCGACTTCCGGCACCTCGCGCAACATCTGCAAGGCATTGTCCGGCAGACTAGCGCTGAACCCGCTCAGCACGGACGTGTAGGTGTAGCCGACTTTCGCGCCGAGCCTGCTTGCCCGATCCCGATACGCGTTGACGACCGCGCTCGATGTGCCTTGTTCGAACACGACGATGTACTGCCCGGCAATTCGCCGCGGCGCGTTCTCGTTGACCAGCGGCGCCAACGCGGCCGCGGCCGTGCCCAGAGGCAACAACGCAGCGACCAGGGCCGATGCGATAGCCAATGCGATCCGGTTGCTGTTTACGTGCTGCGATGATTCGACCTTGCTTGTCCTGGCATTCATTTTGATCTCCTTGAAACTGGACATATCGGTAGTGCTCCCTGTGGGCCGGGCGCGGCCCGCGGCCAAAACATCACGCTCGGCCCAGGCCAACAAGGCGTCAGGAATGCGTACGTCCACATCGATGTGTGGACCGACTGACAAGGCCGCGCGACATGGCCACACGGCGGCACGAATATCTACGGTCCATGCCACTTGCGTAATCGCAAAGTCACGGACACGGCTCTCGATCATCCGACCGGCGCACGGCCGGATGCCGCGATGGCATCGCCGCACATCGCAAATTTCTGCGCAAATTCCGTTTGTTTCGAACGTCGCACAGCGTTCTTGCAACTGCCGTGCGATGTCGGTCTGCCCACACTGGCAGACAGCAGCGACGAAATTCCGAAAATGAGAACTCGCACCAACCTCGTTCTCGTGCGAACGCGGTTCAAGGCGCAGCCGGGCCCTCGGACCTGCGCCGCAGGCGCGGCGGTGGGGCGATGTGCGCAATCAGCCGCAGGGCCGCCGCCGTCGGAGAGGGGGCTCGTGGCAGACGCAAAACCGCGGCCGCAGCCAGTACTGCCGCCATCCAGACCCTCCGGAACCACCCCACCCTTAGGGTTACCCCCAGTTCCAGCCGCCCGCCGCCGTAAGTAGTCTGCAGTCACCCACGTACCCGAGTATCCCGCCGTGCTGCCACCTATCGACCGGATCTACGCCGCCCCCGTCCTGCCGCCCGCCGCGCCGTCGCCGGTGGAAGTGGGTTCGCCGAACTACTACCAACAGCGGGTCGACGACTTCAAGGCGCGCAATCCGGGCATGGAACCGCCGGATTATTACCTCGGCTACGGCCAGAAATACATGGAGCGCTTCCAGGCGCTGGACTCCACCGACCTGTCCTCGCAAGGCCTGGAATGGCGCGACCGCACCACCGACGCGCTGCAGCAAGCCATCGAAGATTTCCGCACCCGCGACCCGGAAGGCTTCGCCAACCTGGAACGCGACCCGGAAGGCTTCCGCGAATTCGCCTTCGGCTCGCACCCCGACGCCTACGTGAACTCCGGCCTGTACGACCTGCCCGTGCAGGATCTGCTGGTGATCGCCGCCACCCCGGACGTCAAAGACGTGCTGAGCATGGAAGGCATCAACCAATCGCTGATCACCGCCGGCAAACTCAACCTCAGCGACGTGCCCGAGATGGCCTGGGACACCACGGTCCAGTACTTCAAGGACACCGGCCCGTTCGGCCTGACCCCGATGGGTCCGGCCATCGAGGGTTTCGTGCAGGGCGAGAAGCTGCTCGACCGCGTGCTGAAGCAGGACGATATTCCGTTCGTGCCGTTTATCTGAACCTTATAGACGCGGCCGACGACGGCCTCGGACTGATTGGATTCAAGAGGGCGCGGCCATGAGCCGCGCCCTCTTCAGTTGCGATCCGGACGCTATGAAGCCTGCTCATCGCGCTTGAGCAGTCCGGTCAAGAAAGCCACCAGCAACAACGTTGCCACCCAACCGAAGATCGTCTGCAGCCAAATGGCGAGCCTGGTCAGCCGATACGAATCAAGCGCGAACAGCTCTCGGTACCAAGGCGATAAAGGCGTTGGAACCTTCGCCCCCCACGCCTCCTCTTGACGTAAATTCACGACTGGAAGCAACACGTCCAGCGAGTACGCCAATGGACTCAAGCCCGGATATTCGTCCCGCAGAGCCGCGCATCCATACCAATTGGCCCGCTCTTTGCTCCCGTCCAACCAGCACGACTTGTAATCCTGGTTCTGAAAGACCAAGGGATCGGCGGGAGCAAACACCCCTCTTTCGGCCATGAGAAAGTAATACCCACCGAACGCCAACCAAATGCCGAGCATCCAGGCAAACAAGCGCACGGGACGATATCCGTAACCCACAAGCACCCACAGCATCCAGTGACCAAACCGGCTGGCGCTGCGATACATCCAGCGCCGCGGAGCCGCCCACGATTCCGGCGTGGCGCCGATGAGCCCGACATTTCGCTTGCTATGTTCCAGTTCAATCGCCACCTGCCGGGAGTCCTCGACGTGCCCGGACTCTCTAAGCACTCGCTGCAGTTCGCGCCAAGGCTGAGGACGGAAAGAAGTCCCTACATGCTCGGCCTTTTGGCCTTTCAGCCATTCGATCCTGTCCGAAGCGCGGGTGGAAGCACGCCCCGAAAACCGCCCGTAGCTCAACCCATCCAGCACCGTGCCACCGCCCCAACTCACCACGTCGTCGACGATCGCACCGATCTTAGCCAAGCCCAGATTGATGTTGGAAACCGGGTTAGCTAGAGAATGGAACATCAACGCACGCCCTATCGCCACGCCCTCGAAATTTATCGAAGTCGCTTCATCGCAACTTATTTCGGCGCCAACAAACGACATATCCCCGGCAACCTCAAGCCCTCTACCGCCGATGGAGCCCACGGTCTTCATATCCAACAAATATGCATCGCCGCCGATTCTGGCCCTATCCATTGAAAGACAGTCGAGATCGCATTTCAAACGCGCCTTCGACAACGAAAGGTCGCCCTCGATGCGCGCACCGATCAACCGCAACTCACCCTCGATAGTCGAGTCATCAAATCTGAGGTCGCCGCCGATCGCCGCACCGTCCAGCGATAGCGCGAATTCATGGTTGGACTTAAAGCTGGCCTCCTGACATTTTATCGTTCCAGCGATTTTCGAAAAGCCCAGATCCACTGCTCCGACAACCTGAACTCCGGCCAGAAAGCTGACATCTCTCTCAACGACGATCCCACCGGCATCTATCGCAAGATCGTCGCCTCCGGCACTGAACTGCGCATCCTTGATGTTGATGCTGCCCCCGATCCTTGCATTACGAATCGCAACCCCTCCAGTCGCCTTGAAGCCGTCTTTCAGGAAAACACTGCCAATGCACCGCATTCTGGGCGCGTAAATACACGGCACCGATGTACCTGGAAGAAACAAAACTCCGGCGATCTCGGAATCGCCAAGTTTCAGCTTGGAATCCAACACACAATTGCGAAACCTCAGCGAACACACCTTCGCGTACCTAAGACTGATCTCGCCCTTTATCCAAGCTCCACACACTCTTACGCCATCCTCATGCACGGGCGCGGAATCATCGCCGCCAAGCAGCAAGAAGCGGATAAAGTCCCCCCTAACCATGTTGCCGGCAGTTTCGGCCGTGGGTCGCGCCGAACCGATAGCGGCTTCTTTCCCCATTCGTACGGCGGCTAGCACTTTCTTCTCCGCCGGGCTCAACACCCCAAAATCAGCCAACGTCCTTCCGGCACTCCGCATAACGCCCCCTTTTCATATCAGCTGAAAGCCGCCACGCCTTTCTATCAGTTTCGGGCAATCGACGGATCAACGGAAAAGCCCCCAAGAGCCGGACACTCCTCTCGCGCTGATATCCAGTAAGAAGCCTCTTTCCCCGTCATCGGCCGTCCGCTGGTAGAGACGATTTGATTTAAGAACAGCTAGAAACCACACCTTCTACTCATGGCCTCTGCCAATCGCGTCGCCGCCACCGCCGCGCCATCGCCCCGCACCGTACTGGCCACTTCGCTCGCACGGATGCAGGTCTGCGCCCTCAACGCATCGGCGAGCGCCGCCGACAACGACTCGAAGCTGGGCTGCGGCCCCTCGTGAGCGGCGCCGATGCCCAACGCCGCCACCCGCCCCGCCCAATACGGCTGATCGGCGATCTGCGGCACCACCACCTGCGGCACGCCCGCGCGCGTGGCCGTGTGGGTCGTGCCGGCGCCGCCGTGATGCACCACCGCCGCCACTCGGCCGAACAGGGCTTGCTGATTGATCTCGCCGATCGCGAAGCAATCCTCGCGATCGTCGAGCAAACCCAGCTCCGCCCAGCCGCGCGACACCAACACCCGGCGCCCTTGCGCACGTACCGCTTCGATCGCCGCCCGCGCGGTCTCGCGCAAGGCCTGCATCGGCATGCTGCCGAAACCCACATACACCGGCGGCGCGCCGGCATCGAGAAACGCGCGCAGATCCGCCGGCAGCGGACGTTCGTCGTGCAACACCCACGCCCCGCTCTGCCACACATCGCGCAGCTCGGTCGGCCGCCACGGACTCAACACCGGATCGGCCGCCAACCACGGCCGCTCGGTGAACACGTAATCGCGCACGTTCTTCACCGGCCCCAGGCCGATAGCCGCGCATTGCGCGTTAACCCCGGCGCCGAACATGGCGTTCATGGTGTCGATATCGCGATCCCATAACACGGCGTTGTCGGCGATATCCGCCGGCAGCGGGTGATCGGGATACTCATGCGGCCGATGATGCGAGGAAGGCACGAAGTACGGGCAATACGCCGCATACACATAGTCCAGACCGCGTCGCTCGGCCACCAACCGCGCCGCTGCGGTCGACGGAAACAAACCCGTCGCCACCACTGCATCGCAACCCTCCGCAGCCGCGTCGATCGCCTCGAACTGTCGCCCGACGATCATCGCCGCGGTTGTGGAGATCAACTGCGCCGCGCCCCGCGGCGTCGCCTCCGCCTTGCGCTTGATCATCTCGCCGACCCACTCGCGCACCGACGAAAACGCCGGCGCCAGCGGCACGCCGGCGCGCGCCAACAACTCGGCGAACTCGACATCCGGCGGCGCACACACCCGCACCTGCACCCCGAGCGCCTGCAACCCCACCGCCAATCCCGCCAACGGTTCGACATCGCCGCGCGAACCATACGTCGACAACAAAACGCGCATTTCGCAGCTCCCAAATCGCCGGATCCGGCAGAGGGCGGCGATTGTGTTGCACCCCGCGGGCCTTGCCGCAAGCCCCCGGGCGGGCTATAATTTAAGAACGGGAGCAGCGTTGAGAACGGTCGATCGGTCCGCGCCCCGCATTCAGCTCGCGACGATGGCGACCGCCCGCCGCAGCAAATCAGCCGCAAATCCCCTGACCGAACAGATCGCCGCCCTCAGCCTGCGGCCGGATCGCCGCGTTCACTCATCCGAATATCTGCGCATAGCGCTCGAACGCCCGCCGGCATTGCCCGTCGAACGCCAACTGAGCCATCACATTCATGGCGAGACCTCCTGGCTGCCAGCGCGCCCGCGGGCGCGCGACAGCCCTCATCGATCAGCGACGACCGCCCTTATCGTCCGGCGGATCCTCGCCCGGCAACGGCTGATGCCCCTGCCCCGGCGGCAGATCCGCGTTCTGCACGTGCTTGCGCTTGGCCCGCACATCGCCCTCGGACGGACTCTCGCCCGGCAGCGGCTGATGGCCTTGCCCATGCGGCGGCTTGCCGCCTTGATCGGTGTCGCGCGGTTTCCCGCCTCCGGTTTCGTTGCCCATATCGGTCGCCCTCTCAGGACGCTGGCCCGGGAACGGGCCGGCGATACCCGCACGCTGACGCGGAACGGGTTAATGGCGGGTCTAATCGCATGTCGCTAACCTTCACGTATCGGGAACGGACGTCGTATTCCCAGTCATCAACGCAAGGACTCGCATGAAACCGATCGCTCTCGCCTTCGTCCTGCTGTTCGCCGTCGCCTTCTCCGTGCAGGCGCAAGATTGCGAACAAGCCGGTTCCAACATGGCCGCCGTGCGGGCTTGTCTGTATGAGGCGTTGGAGAAGGACCTCGATGCTGCGTATCGGCCGCTGCATCGCAAGGTTGCGGGCAAGGATGCGCAGGCTGGGGCGTTGCTGCAGAAATCACAGGCCAGTTGGCGGGCTTTCGTCGAAGATTCTTGTGCCTTCACTACCCGCGTGAACGTCGATGGGGCTATCGAAGAAGACGCTCGGTACAACTGTCAGGTCGATTTCACCAATGCGCGGATCAAGGTACTCAAAGCCTGGATGGGACAGCAAAAGTAAGTCTAACTGGCACGATCCGTGACAGAGCAATGCACTCTACCGCGTGTCATTTTAGGCCCAAGCGACGCGCAACTTAGAGTTGCCCTTGCGGCGACAGTGCAAATACGGAATTCTTGCGTTGGCCAAAGCGAACGGCCGTGTGCCAAATGAACTGCCAACGAGAATCCCAGTCGAAAAATTCGAGCGGCAAGAAATAGGCAGTAGCTCGGCCTGCTTTCAACATGGATCGTTGCATGCCTCACGCCTACAGCAACCCCAGCCTCCGGATTTTATTGCGCTTGCACAGGCCGATGCGCTGCGCAGAGACCTCGACTTAATCAACGGCGCGACCCGCAGCGAACTTGGCCTTCGGCTTGCCAGCGACGCGACATCAAGACCGAAGCGAAAACCGATCCTAGCGACCAGCAGCGCCGCCCCCGGAAGCAGCGAAGAACTCCGCCAAGAGATAGACGACGTGAGCATCAAGCACCTCACCGCCATAGCCGCCTCCGCCACGCTGGGACTCGCGGCCTGCCAACAAGAAAATGCCGCTGCGCCTCCCCCTCCGATCGAGACGGCGCGAGTCGAGCAAGTCGCCCCTGTGACGATTAGCGACATGCAAGCGGCCGCATCCGTTTTCGCAAGCGAGCGCGGACGCGACTGGGATGCCTATGGAGCGCTCTCCCAAGTCAAATGGAAAGACTCAGTTCCCCAGGAGTTCACGGCCGGCCGCTATTCGCGAAGCGGCACCGTCCTGCTGCAGGGCTTTACGATCAAGGACATCCCAAACGGGAAGCCGGGCTCAGACTACGCAACCACAAAGCGCAACGAAGGCGAGTCGACGCTAACTGTGGCCGGAACCCTGAGTGGAGTCGACTCTGTGTCGATCAGAAAGCCGCTTTATTCGGACAACTACCTGGGCGTACTGAACAACCAGTTCAAAGCGGCACGGATATCCACGATCGCAGACCAATGCCCCGCGCCCGAATATGAAGAAGGCGCGGGAGAGGGCGCGTTCTTCGAAGTCTCGCTTGCCGACAACAGAAAAATCTACGTGCAGGCCAGCCAGAAAGATGGCGGCAAGAACACCGACGGCTTCACCGTTTTTGATCTGACCCGGCAACGACCTTCCGATGCTATTTCGGAACTGAATTGCAAGGCTGTCGAGTAGCGAAACAGAAGGGGCAGCAACATTCCAGGGACTCGCAGGCGAGAGCGCTCAGCATTGACCGCCGCTCGTACATTGGACGACCCCACTCGTGGCGGCAGATAATTCGGGTATACGGCTGCAGGTACACCCAGCGCTTACGCCTCTCACGCTCATGCCCAGCAGCGTTCAAACGAGTCATCCGTGAGTATTCGGCTCAAGGACGATACCGGCGCCATCAGCCCGAACCGCTGCATATAACGGGCGGAAGCAGACTGGATACCACCTCGACAGCAAAGTAAGTCAGCGCCAGCGCCGCGACCAGCCAAAGCAACTCGGAAAACCTCAGACAAGCGACTGTCACCAACAGAATCAGGATCGGGACTCCGAGGACTACAAGGCAGATCAGGAACAAATAGGCGCCGCCCCAGCAGCCCGCAACATCTGTCCCCATCAAAACCACCGAAATCGCCGCCAACAGCAACACCAAGATCAAGCAAATGATGGCTGAGATGCGCGCTCCGCGATGGCGCTTCGCTGTGCGTTCGTCCGACGATGGGTTGCTGGCACGTGGTTGTTCTTTGTACTCCATGGCGATTCCCTTCGGTCTGGCAGGCCTCAAGAACAGTGCTAGCGGCACCGGAGGCCGCCCGTTCAGTTGCAGCCCCATCCTACATGACAGGCAACCATCGACAGAGGTCCTAACGAAGCACTCGGATGATGGCTAAGCGGTTTGCTCGATATTGAGGCGAATGCAATAACCGAACACCGAACTACCCCCGCCAGTTGGCATGCCCTCGCCAAAACTCCACAGCCCGCAAGTAAGCCTGCCGATCCAACCCCACCCCCGACCCACCCTCCTCCACCCCTAACGCATTGCGCATCATCGTAATCGGCGCCATCGGCGTCTCCACCGGCTCGGCGGTGTACATGCAGCCGACCACGCCCCAGTCGGCGGTAGTGTCGGTACCTTCTTTGGCCAGTTGCTCGCGGCTGTAGAGGATGACGATGAGGTACTCGGCCACGGGCGGGTCGATGCCTTCGAACCAGCGCACCAGCACCGGCAGTTCGTCCTTGGTGCGCGCTTCGTAGCCGCTGCGCAGCAGGTGGCGATTGTCGTCGGTGATCGGCACGGTCAGGCAGCGGGTGCTGGTCCAGTTACGGTGCACGTGCAGTTTGCAGAACGGGGCGTAGCCGTCGAGGACGGTCAGCGGCGGTACGTCGTTGAGGTAACGCTCGAACTGTTCCGGGGTGATGTCCTGGATGGTGTTCCGGCGCGGTTCGCGCGGGAACAAGCGGGTGCGGGCGAAGTCGGTGAGGATGATGGTCATTCGGGGATTATCGAGGGGCCGGGGGTGTCTGGCACTAGGCGGACGGCATTTCCCAGAACCGCCCCCGTCCCGGCGCTTGCGGCTGGCAACTTGGTTGTGGCTTTCTAAGCCCATCGCCCCCGCCAACGTTCGCCCGGAGACCCAGCCCATGCTCGACCCCAGCACCCTGCTCTCCTTCACCCTCGTAGTCCTAGCCCTATTCGTAATCCCCGGCCCGGCCGTCCTGATGATCCTGGCCCGCGCCAGCAGCGGCGGCCGCCGCATCGGCGTGTTGACCGGCTTGGGCGTAGCCTGCGGCGATCTGGTCCACGCGATGCTCGCGACCTTCGGTCTGTCGGCGGTGTTGATGGCGTCGGCGACGGCGTTCGCGACGGTCAAGTACGCGGGTGTGGCGTACTTGGTGTATCTCGGGGTGAAGGCGCTGCTGGAGAAGTCCAGCGATCTGCAGTTGCCGCAGGCGCGCAAGCTCGGCGGCTGGGCGGCGTTCCGCCAAGGCATGTTGACCGAGGTGTTGAATCCGAAGACGGCGTTGTTCTTTCTGGCGTTCTTGCCGCAGTTCGTGTCGGCTCAACATGCCAACGCTACGCTGCAGTTGGCGCAGTTGGGGTTGATATTCGCGGTGCTGAGCGCGCTGTATTCGTCGGCCGTCGCGTTGGCGGCGAGTGCGCTGGGCAAGTGGCTCGGTCGCAATCGCGCGGTCGGCCGCTGGCAGAACAAGGTGGTCGGGGCGATCTATTTGGGGCTCGGCGCCAAGTTGGCGTTTCAGCAACGCTGATAGACGCCGCGGGATAACGCCAAGCCCGGTCGCGCCGGGCTTGGCGTCGCGCTGGGTTACTGCGCTCTGTCGAAGAAGTCCAGCTGCCATCCGAGCAAGACGCCCGAGCCGCCGGTGACGTCGTCGGTGACGCGCAGTTTCCAGGTGCCGTTGGCGACTTTGTCGGTGAAGTCGAAGCGGTGGGTGGCGCTCGGGTTGACCGGGCCGTTGACGTGGTCACGCAACAGGTAGATCTGACCGTCCGGTGCGATCAGTTCGACTTTGAGGTCGGTGCGGTAGGCGTGGTTGAGGTTGTAGCTGACGCTGGCGAGGCCGCCGTTGCCGCTCAGGTCGCTGACGACGATGGGGCTTTCGACGACGGTGTTGTCGTTGATGAGGTAGTCGGTGGGGTTGGATCGCCGGGTCGGCCAGCGGCCGTCGTTGCGCTCGCCGTAGCTGGCCATGATGCTGCCGCCGCTGATGTCGGTGTCGGCGGTCAGGCGCAGGAAGTAGGTCATCGGGAAGTCGGCGTCGGGGTTGCGTTCGACTTTGCAGAAGGTGCTCCAGTTGCCGGTGGTGCGGCAATGGAAGTCGGTGGCGGTGGGCGGCGCGCCTTCGCGTACGTAGAGTTTTCCGCGGCCGGTGCCGAAGCCGGCCTGGGTGTTGAGCGCGGTGTAGAGCGCGCCGGTTTCGGGTTTCATGATGTTGAACAGCAACGATTCGCCGGCGCGCAGCGACAGGCCGACGCGGGTGACGTCGTTGGGCAGGCGGCTGGCGTCGAGGTACGGCAGCACGGTCAGTTCGACCGGCAGTCGGTGCGTGGATGTGGCGCCGGTGGCGACGACGTTGGCGGTGTAGCGGCCCACGGGGGTTTCCGCCGATGCGGTGAAGGCGATGGCGGTGGGGCCGTAAGGGTTGACCACGGCCGGGCTGAAGGTCGCGCTGACGCCGGGCGGCAGGTCTTCCATCGAGAACTCGATGGCCTGGTTCCAGCCGTGCAAGGGGCGCGCGTTGATTTCCAGCCAGCCGCTGATGCCGGCTTGCTGGGTCACCGCGACCAAGGCGCGGCTGCGGCCGATGGTCCACAGGGTGAAATCGGGCGTCGGGTTGACGTAGAGATTCAGCGCGGTGCTGCGGACGGTGCCGTTGGAGGTGCCGGTGATGGTCAGCGGGTATTTGCCCTGCGCGGCTTGCGTGGACGCGCTGAAGGTCAAGGTGGAATTCACCGCGGCCTTCGCGCCAGGGTTGACCGGGTTGAGGCTGAAGACCGCGCTCACGCCGGCCGGCAGTCCGCTCACGTCCAGCGTCACCGGTTCGGTGTAGGCGGTGCCGGTAACGGTGACGTTCAAGCGGCTGCTGTTGCCGATAGTCACGATGTGCTGGGTGCCGGGCACCGTGACTTTGAATCCGGATTGGTCGGTGACGATGAGTTCGACCGTGGCGCTGTGCGCGAGTGCGTTGTAGCGGCCGGTGACGGTGATGGGATAGGTGCCGGGCGCGACGCCGGCGGCGATGGCCAGGCTGAGTTTGGATCGAACGCTGCCGTTGGCGGGCGGTGTGAGCGAGGATTGCGAGAAGCTGGCGGTGATGCCGGCGGGCAAGTCGGCGACGCTGAGCGCGGTGGGCTTGTTGTATTGGTCGATGCTGTTCAGTACGACGTAGGTGGCGACCGAGTTTTCCCGGCTGGTGGCGATGCTGCCCGGGTCGACGGCAAGACGGAAATCGCCGAGGGCTTTGGCCTCCGTCGGCGTCGCGGCTTGCGCTTTGAGGCTAAGGGTGGCGGCGAGCGCGATCAGTACGAAGGCGCCGGCGCGGCAGGCGATCGCGCGCAGGCGTCGCTGGGGGATAGCCATATGACTTCTCCTGAAATAGGTCTCTGAGGGTCGCCGTCCCCTGATGCCGGCGCGGCAGTGCGCGGCGATCTTGGCAGAACTTCAAGCGGGCTAATGAGAAAGCCCGCATGGTTTGCGATGCGCGAATTCCCGCGCATGTGGCGGTATTCGCGTCGGTCTCGCGGCGCGTTTCGCGCAGCGCCGCGGTTTTGCGAGCGCGTGTTGCAACAGCGGCGTGATGCGGGTCGCTTATCCGCCGCGGGTATCGCATTGAACTGCGATACCCGGCGGATTTTCGCGCCGGGTATCGCGTGGCGATGATTGGAGCGTGCTGTTACGCCGTAGTAACCGTTGCGGTGCCGTTCGCGGACGCGGTCGCCGTGGAGGTGCCGCGATTGAGCAAGGGATCGGTGATGCTCGGCAGGCCGGTTTCGATATGGCCGGCGATACGCCGTTCGTAGCCGGCGGGGGCGTCGCTGGTAACGGTGAGGTCGTACCAGCCGTCGCTGTCGGCGAACGACCAGTCGGCGCTGACCGCTTGCCCGGCATCGAGGCGATAGCTGCGGGCGGGTGCGTTGCTGTAAGCGCTGACCGCGACTTGCACGGTGCAGGCGCGCACGCCCTTGTTTTCGATCGACAACGCCAGACGCGAGCGGGTTTTGTCGTAGACGGCGATGACGTCGGGTTGCGCTGCGTCTGCGCTCACGCTGCCGCTGAACTGCCGGAAGAAACCATTGGGGCCGTAGACGGTGAGCTTGTACGCGCCTTGCGCGTCGACACTCCAATAGTCGCTGAGTTGTTTGCCCGGGCCGACGGTGTAGGTGCGCGGGCCGATGTCGCCGTTGCCGGCGTAGACCTGAAACACCGCGGCGCTGGCGCCCTGGTTGGAAAATTCCAGCCAGAACTGGCGCTTGCCCGGCTCGCTCCACGAGGTGGCATACAACTCGTAAGGCACGGCGCGCGCGAGCTTCATGCCCTGCTCTTGCCCAGGCAGCGCGGGCGAGATGCTCGGGTAGTCGGGTTTGGCGTAGTAGTACTGTTTGTTATACGCGTCGTTCATATGCGCATTGGTCGCGGCGGTGTCGCGCAACCCGGCGGGCACGGCGGTGTCGGCGGCATCGAAGTCGAACAACGCGGTGAGGTCGCCGCACACGGCGCGGCGCCACGGGCTGATGTTCGGCTCGGCGACGCCGAAGCGTTTTTCCAGGAAGCGGATCACCGAGGTGTGGTCGAACACTTCCGAACTCACCCAGCCGCCCTTGGACCAAGGCGAGATCGCCAGCATCGGCACGCGATGGCCCAGCCCGATCGGCAGGCCGGACGCGGCTTCGATCTCGCCGGTGGTCGGCACGGTGGACGCGCCCTTGCCGGCCTGCCACGGCGGCGTCGGCGGCGGCATGTGGTCGAAGAAGCCGTCGCATTCGTCGTAGGTCAGCAAGAACACGGTCTTGGCCCAGACCTCGGGATTGGCGGTCAGCGCTTCGATGACTTTGGAGACGTACAGCTCGCCGAAGGCCGGACCCCACCAGGGATGTTCGGATGAGGAGAACGGCGGCACCAGCCACGAAACCTGCGGCAGCTTGTTCTGGATCACGTCTTCGCGCAGCTTGTCCAGGCCGCGCACGGTCATCGCGCGCTCCCACAACTGCGATGTGCGCGGAGCGTTCTTGAACTGGCTGAACCACGCCAGCGCATTGCAGTCGTAGTTGTTGTTGTCGTCGATCTTGTAGCGGCTGGACACGAAGTTCGCCACGACGTTGTAGGAACCGACGGCGCCGTTCTGATAGATGCGCCAGGACACGCCGGCTTGCTGCAGACGCTCGGCATAGCTGATCCAGCTCACCGATCCGCCGCTGTCGCCCATGTCGTTGTCGGTATGAACGCCGCTGCCGTCGGCCTTCGCCGATGCGCGCCCGCTCATCAGATACAGGCGATTGGGGTTGGTGGGACCGAGCATGGACGCATGGTAGGCGTCGCAGATGGTGAAGCTGTCGGCGAGCGGGTAGTAGTACGGCAGGTCGGCGCGGGTGAAATAACCCATCGCCTGCGGCCATTGCACGTGCATCCAGCGGTCGTTGCGGCCCTGGTTCCAGCAATCGTGCAGACCGCCCCAGCCGTGATTGTTGCTTTCCAGCCACTGTGCCCAGGTCTTGCTGGTGTCGAGGTGATATGGGGTGTAGTCGCGGCCTTTGTAGTTCTGCTGCCAGACCGGCTTGCCGTCGGCTTGGCGGATCGCACGCGGGTCGTTGAAGCCGCGCACGCCGCTCAGCCGGCCGAAGTAATGGTCCAGAGAGCGGTTTTCCTGCATCAGGATGACGACGTGTTGCACGTCCTGAATGGTGCCGCTGACCCGCGCGGGGGCGATCGACAGGGCTTTGGCGATCGACGGCGGCAAGGCCGCGCCGAGCGCCAGGGCGCCGGCGGATTGGCCGGCGATGCGGAGAAAGTCGCGGCGGTTGTACTCGGACATGCGGGACCTCGGCGGTGAAAGCGCAGAACGCTAGTGAGCGGTTATGACGATGCTGTTACGGTCACAGGCGTGTGTGCCGCTCGCTGTTGTTCAGGCCCTACCCTCTGTGGAAAAGACACGCTCTTTCACACGCCTATCCCGGCCGCTGTTTCAGTGGCTCGCCCCCGTCGCCGTCGCATTGGCCGGCGCGGGAACGCCTTCTAACCGGCGCAAGTCGTCCACCGAGTTGGCGATCACGTCGAGTTGACTGTCGATCGGCATCGACGGCGCTACCCGCGATTTGATCTCGCGGATCGAGGACGATTGCCGTTCGATGCGGGTCAGATGCTGCCCCATCAGCTCCAGATCGCGCATGTCGTGGCGCGATCCGTTCGCGACGGCGTTGCGCCCGGCGCTGGCCGGTTTCTTGCCGCCCACCAAGTAGTCGATGCCGAGAATGCTGGCGAACACGATCACGATGGAAACCAAGGCGGTGAAGACGTAGTGGCCGTTGCGCTGGGAATCGCCGTTGGAACTGTCCAGGGAACGGTCCACGGCGTCGATCAAGTCGAATACTTGGCGTTCGAGCTGACTGGAGGTTTTGGTGAAGTCCGGCTTAGCCATCTTGGTTCTCCTGAGCCGGCGGGGCGATCGCCTTCAACGACGACAGTTCCAGTTGCAGCTTGGAGGCTTGTTCGGCGGCGAAGTTGAGTTGCTGTAGGCCATCGACGATGCCGCGCTGCTCCATGATTTCCCTGGCGTGCTCGATTCCCCGCGAGGTGTTGAGCTTCTCGCGTTCCAAGATGGGAATGGCATCGTCCGCGGTCAACTCCAACTGTATCGAGCGCCCGCTCTGCTCCATTTGCTCGGCGACCGCCGACAGCACGGTGACCACGTTATTGGTGTGGTAGCGGTATCGCTCGACCAAACGTTCCTTGACCCGAGGCTCGTCCACGGCTTCTATCGCCCCCAGAAGTTCCTTGGAACTGGAGGCGGTGTTCTTGACCGCTTCGCGGGCGACTTTGGCCATACGGTCCATCGTATGCAGTTCGTGTTCGATCTTGCGGACGCGCTGGTACTCGGACACCTTGCTTCTAAGATCGGCCAGCCGCAGGGTGATCGCCTTGTGGGTATCGCGCTGGCGCCGCATCGCGATCCAGAAACCGACGATGGCCGGCAGCAAGGTGAAGATGGTGCGCAGCAGCGCCACCATCACCGCCGAACCGTCGCCGGACACTGGCACCCATCGGTCTATCGAGAACCATCCCAAAGCACTGACGATCGCCGACGCGCCGATCGCGGTATAGCCGGCGCCATCGGCGCTTGATTCCAATCGCATGATCTTCCCCCTGAGTGCATATCTGTCGGCGGGCTTGGTGCGGTGCACGCCGCGGCGACCGGGCCCGCCCTCTGAGCAGCGGCCCACGAAGAAAGTCCGCGATCGATAGCGAGCTTGCAAGTCGCGAGAAAGAACCGTCGCACACCCACGCAAGCGCGCAGGGAAATTCGCGCATTCGGTCAGCGCTCATGATTCACGCACACATCATCCGATGTGGATGTCCATGGATGTATCAGTCAAAACCGTGCCGACTGGCGCTGATTTCGAGCCACAAAAAAAATCCCCGCCGGAGCGGGGATTTTTTTCTGAATCGCTGCGCCGATCACATATTGCGCCGGTACTCGCCGCCCACGTCATACAGCGCGTGGCTGATCTGCCCGAGGCTGTGGGTCTTCACCGCCTCCATCAAACTGGCGAACACGTTCTTGCGGTCGCGCGCGGCGGCTTGCAGGTTGCGCAGGCCTTCGCTGGCGTAGCCGTTGCGGCCTTGCTGGTAGGCCTGCACGTTGTCGATCTGCTGGCCCTTTTCCTCGCCGGTGGAGCGGATCAGCTCGATCTCGGTGACGATGTCGCCGCCGTGATCCTTGGGCAGGAAGGTGTTGACGCCGACCAGCGGCAGGCTGCCGTCGTGCTTCTTGTGTTCGTAGTACAGGCTTTCTTCCTGGATCTTGCCGCGCTGGTACATGGTGTCCATGGCGCCGAGCACGCCGCCGCGCTCGCTGATGGCTTCGAATTCCTTGTACACGGCCTCTTCGACGATGTCGGTGAGGTAGTCCACCGCGAAGCTGCCCTGCCAGGGGTTCTCGTTGAAGTTCAGCCCCAGCTCCTTGTTGATGATCATCTGGATCGCGACCGCGCGGCGCACGCTTTCTTCGGTCGGGGTGGTGATGGCTTCGTCGTAGGCGTTGGTGTGCAGGCTGTTGCAGTTGTCGAACAGCGCGTACAGCGCCTGCAAGGTGGTGCGGATGTCGTTGAACTGGATTTCCTGCGCGTGCAGCGAGCGGCCGGAGGTCTGGATGTGGTACTTCATCATCTGGCTGCGCGGGTCGGCGCCGTAGCGCTCGCGCATGGCGCGGGCCCAGATGCGGCGGGCGACGCGGCCGATCACGGTGTATTCCGGGTCCATGCCGTTGCTGAAGAAGAACGACAGGTTCGGCGCGAAGTCGTCGATCTTCATCCCGCGGGCGAGGTAGTACTCCACGATGGTGAAGCCGTTGCTCAGGGTGAAGGCGAGCTGGCTGATCGGGTTGGCGCCGGCTTCGGCGATGTGGTAACCGGAAATCGATACCGAATAGAAGTTGCGCACGTTCTTGTCGACGAAGAACTGCTGGATGTCGCCCATCATGCGCAAGGCGAATTCGGTGCTGAAGATGCAGGTGTTCTGGGCCTGGTCTTCCTTGAGGATGTCGGCCTGGACGGTGCCGCGCACGGTGGACAGGGTCTTGTCCTTGATGCGCTGGTAGGTTTCGGCGTCGACGACCTGGTCGCCGGTGATGCCGAGCAGGCCCAGACCGAGGCCGTCGTTGGTTTCCGGCAGCAGGCCGCTGTATTCCGGACGCTTGCGGCCGGCGAACATGGCTTCGATCTTGTCGTGCGCGGCGTCCCAGCGGGCGCCGTCTTCGCGCAGGTACTTCTCGACCTGCTGATCGATGGCGGTGTTCATGAACATCGCCAGCAGCATCGGCGCGGGGCCGTTGATGGTCATCGACACCGAGGTGGTGGGCGCGCACAGGTCGAAGCCGGAGTACAGCTTCTTCATGTCGTCCAGCGACGCGATGTTGACGCCGGAGTTGCCGATCTTGCCGAAGATGTCCGGGCGCACGGCCGGGTCTTCGCCGTACAGGGTGACGCTGTCGAACGCGGTCGACAGGCGCGCGGCGGGCTGGCCGACCGACAGGTAGTGGAAGCGGCGGTTGGTGCGCTCGGGCGTGCCTTCGCCGGCGAACATGCGGATCGGGTCTTCGCCGGTGCGGCGGTACGGGTACACGCCGCCGGTGTAGGGGTAGTAGCCCGGCAGGTTTTCCTTTTGCAGGAAGGTCAGCAGCTCGCCCCAGCTCTTGTAGGTGGGCGCGGCGATCTTCGGGATTTTCTGGTGGCTCAGCGAGTCGCGGTAGTTTTCGACCCGGATGGTCTTGTCGCGGACCTTGTATTCGTTGACTTCGTCGGTGATCGACTTCAGCCGCGCGGGCCAGTCGCGCAGCAGCTTCAATGCCTCGGAGGTGAGGGATTGGACGGCGTCGTTGTAGCGTTGGCGCAGGGTCAGCAGGGTGCGGTCGGCGGACTGGTCTTCGGGCAGCAGCGCTTGCGCGGCGTACAGATCCAGGGCCTTCGGCAACTGTTCGTCTTCCAGATCGTGCAGCGACTGCCAATACGACTGCGCGCGATCGGCGACTTCCGACTGGGTTTCGATCTGACGATTGATCGACCTGCCCTGCTCTGCGATCTCCGCCAAATAGCGCACGCGGCTGCCGGGAATCAGCACCGTCGCACGCGGCTCCTTGAGATCGGTGTTGACCTCCGGCGTCCACTTCTCCGCCGGCAGCGACAGCTTCTCGCGCAGCAAACGGCACAGATTGACGAACATCCAGCTGATGCCGGGGTCGTTGAACTGGCTGGCGATGGTCGGATAGACCGGAACGTCTTCGTCCTTGGTCTGGAACGCGACCCGGTTGCGCTTCCACTGCTTGCGCACGTCGCGCAGCGCGTCTTCGGCGCCGCGCTTGTCGAACTTGTTGAGCACCACCAGTTCGGCGTAATCGAGCATGTCGATCTTTTCCAGCTGGCTCGGCGCGCCGAAGTCGCTGGTCATCACGTACATCGGGAAATCGACCAGATCGACGATTTCCGAATCGCTCTGGCCGATACCGGCGGTTTCCACGATCACCAGGTCGTAACCCAGGCTGCGCAGCAGCGCGATGCAGTCCTTGAGCACGGTGTTGGTGGCCGAGTTCTGCCGGCGGGTGGCCATCGAACGCATGTACACGCGCGGGCTGCGCAGCGAGTTCATGCGGATGCGATCGCCGAGCAGCGCGCCGCCAGTGCGGCGGCGGGTCGGGTCGACCGAGATCACCGCCATGCGCATGTCGGGGAAGTTGGCGAGGAAGCGGTTGAGCAGTTCGTCGGTGACCGAGGACTTGCCCGCGCCGCCGGTGCCGGTGATGCCGACCACCGGGGTCTTGCCGCCGGCCAGTTGCCATTGCTTGCGCAGGTGCGCGAGCTGGGCTTCGTCGAGGCTGCCCTCTTCGATCGCCGAGAGCATCTTGCCGATGGTGATCTCATCGTCGATGACCGTGGGCTTGTCCGGTGCGGTGTCGGCCAGGCGGCCTGCGCTGGCGCGGCGGACCACGTCTTCGATCATCGCCACCAGCCCCATGTGCATGCCGTCGTTGGGGTGGTAGATGCGCTCCACGCCGTAGGCTTGCAGCTCGCGGATTTCCTCGGGGGTGATGGTGCCGCCGCCGCCGCCGAACACGCGGATGTGGCCGGCGCCGCGTTCCTTGAGCATGTCGACCATGTACTTGAAGTACTCGACATGGCCGCCCTGGTAGCTGGACAGGGCGATGCCGTCGGCATCTTCCTGCAGCGCGGCGCGGACCACGTCCTCGACCGAGCGGTTATGGCCCAGGTGGACGACTTCGGCGCCCTGCCCCTGGATCAGGCGACGCATGATGTTGATCGCCGCGTCGTGGCCGTCGAACAAGCTGGCGGCGGTGACGAAACGCAACGGCGTGGCGTCGGGCTGGGCGGCGGGAATATTGGCTGCAGTCGTGCTCATGGCTGTCTCGATACGCAGGTCGGGCTGTGCGTATTGTAGCTCTGTGAGCCAAGCCCGGTTTGGCGGCTCGGCGTGCGGGGGCGTAGGGGCGCGGGCCATTAAGGCCGCGGGGGCCCGGCGTCAATAGGGTGAACGGCCGGCGGCGGCGGGCGAATTGCGGTTCGGGTCGCAGCTGCGGGCGTTGCGGGGCCTGGTTTCGGCGCGAACGGATACGGCCCGGTCGCGGCTCGCGCCGCCCCTGCAGGGGGTGCGCGCGACCACACCACCTCCGGCCACTACCTGTAGGAGCGGCGCAAGCCGCGACCGCGAACCGCCGACCGCGACGCAAACAGCCCCCTCCGTCCAGCCAACCTTCAGCAATCCCGCGCGCCCATGAACGCCCCGCGCATCGCGGTCAACACCGGCGCAAGCCCGGCGTTGCCACGACTACCGGCGGATTCCCGCCGAATGCGAGGAGAACGGTCATGGCCATGCGGCCTTTGATGTTGGCAGCGGTACTGGGCGTGATGTCGGTCGCCGGCCTGCATGCGCCGCCGGCGCAGGCGCGCGCTTACATCGACGTGAATGTGCGCGTGGCGCCCCCGCCGCCGCGTTATGAGCGGGTGCGGGTGCGGCCGGGGTATGTGTGGGCGCCGGGGTATTGGCGTTGGGATGGTCGCGGCTATTACTGGGTCGGGGGGAGTTACGTGGTCGCGCGGCCGGGTTATGTCTATGTCACGCCGCGCTGGCATCCATACGGGCCGGCTTGGCGGTTTCATCCGGGGCGTTGGGATCGTCGCTGATTCCAGGTGCGGCGATTCATGCCCGGCTCGCCGCAATATTGCATCGCCTTTGCACAGGATCTCAGCCAACTCGCGATAAACCGGAGACCGAATTCGACGTCAATCTCAAACTCGCCTAGGCTGCTCCTATCGGCGCAGGCGGCATGCGGACCGATGACGAAGCCAACCGAATCGGACGCAGTCAAAGGCCAAGGAAACCAACGTCATGACAGGCCCGCGTTTCACCGCCAGCGATCTGTATGGCCCCAGTGGCCGCCCGCAGGCCGCCGATATCGATCAGGACCAGCTCAACGACTGTTATCTGGTCGCGCCGATGTCCGGACTGGCGCGGCAGCAACCGCAGCGCCTGCAGGATGCCATCAGCTACGACGAAGCCAGCCGATCGTTCAAGGTGCGCATGTACCGGCGCGACGCGGACGGCATCGCGCAGCCGGTGACGGTGGATGTCAGCCAGGCGGACTTGCGCGACAACCTGCGTCGCCATGGCGGTAGCGCGGTCGACAACCTCAGCGGCGTGGATGGACCGATCTGGCCGGCGGTGATGGAAACCGCATACGCCGAGCTGCAAGACCGCGGCAGTCGCAGCGCCAATTACGCTGCGATCGAATTTGGCGAACCGGGTCCGGCGATGCATGCGATTACTGGAGAATCCGGTCAAGATGTAACCCGCGAGCAGGTCGCCGCACTCACTGCTGAGCAGATCTATACCCGCTTGGAAACCGCGCTGACCGAAGGCCGCCCGGTGACGCTGGGCGCATACGCGGAAAACCCTGGATTTCCTCAGGATGGCCTGCAGGACCGGCATATGTACGCGGTCGAGGGCGTGCGCAAGGTCGGCGAAGACATGTTTCTGGATTTGCGCAACCCACTGGCCGTCAACGTCGCCGGCGAAGGCAACGACCCCGCCGGCGCGACGGTCAGCGTCAGTCTGAACACGCTCAAGCAAAGCGATGCGACCATGTTCAATATCGGCCCGGCGCCGCTTCCGCCAACGACACCGGCGGCACCCGAACCGACAGTGCCCGCAAGCGATTCGAGCAGCGCCGTACGCGGCGCGGCCCCGATCGCCAGTACCGGCAATCGTCATGTCGATGCCCTGCTCGCCAATCTCAACGATCCAGTCGCGCTCAAGCAGGCCATGCGCGAACTGTACGACTCGCCCGCTAGCCAAGCGCTGCGCGAAGGAGCCCGCGCGCAGTATCAGGAATCGTTGACGCGCGAACCCGCACAAGCCGCGCCGGCACCGCAAGCGCCTGCCCCGGAAGCGCCGGTGCGCGCCATGAGTCGCTGAGGTCGCGCTATGCAAGGGCAACGACTGATTTCCCATTCCACCCGCTGGCTGCTGTCGGCCGTGCTGTGCGCTGCGCTGCTTGCTTGCGCGACGGCGCCACATGCTGCCCGCAACCCTGCAGAGGATGCTGTCTTGATCGATCAACTACCAACCCCGAGCGCCACCATCGTGCAGCCGCTGGCCACCGGCGACCGCGCTCGCGAACAACAACGCTTGACGCGCGGACTAGACGCTTTGCTCGACGGGCGTTTTCAGGTGCGTGCGCATCGGCTGTTCGTGCTCGATGGCGACACCGACTGGATCGGCGTAAAAGCTTTCGCGCGCGGACACATAGAAAACCAGTTCGGAGGCATGTGGCTGGATGCGCCGCCGGCGAATGAGGACGTGAGCGCAATGGTGTGGCGCACCGCACGCCCCACAACGGGCTACGTAGCCCTCGCCTGGCTGCAGCCCGACGACGAAGCCGCCCCGAACGACCGCAACTTGGTGTTCGGTTATTTCGAACTGGAGAAAAACGCCGGCGCCCCGGCCGACCTCGAAAACCCAAAGGCCCACATGTTCGGGGGCGCGCGCTGAGCGCGACCAAACCAGCATCGCCTCAACAGACGTGCGGCAATGAAACCACTACGCGTCGACCTCGACGACCGATCCCCTGCGAGGTGCGACGCGCCTCGATAGTGGGCGCGTCGCACCGCTTGCCACTGCCGCCATCCCTGCGGCCCTGCTGCTTGGGTCCATTGTTCCCGATGAACATGATTATTTTTTGACAGCGCGGACGATGTTGCGGCGCCGCTCGGCGATGCCGGCGTCGGAGCGTTGAATATCGAAACTCGCCGTGGTCGCGGGCTGGCCGAGAATCCGCGCGAGCGTCGCGGCCAAGGTCGCGCGGTCGTCGTCGAAGCCGCCGTGCGAGGTCGCCGAGGCTGCGTCCGGCGAGCCTTCCGGCAGGCCCGCGGTCGGCGATTGGATCCAGTCGATGCGGCCGCTGTCGATAAGTTCGCGCAGTTCCCTCGATCCCTGCGCCGCGCCCGATTCCAGGAACCGCGCCATGCCCAGCAGCGGTGTGCCGTTGCGGTACTTCTTGTTGATCCAGGTGCGCGCTTGCTGTTCGAACGCGTGCGCGACCAGGTACAGCAGCGATTTATGGTAGATGCCGGCGCAATGGTCGTCGTTCTCGGCCTTGTCGGTCAGGGTGAACAGCGACATGCGTTTGATCGCGCCGCTGCGCAGCGCCGGCGCGTAGGTGTCGAGAAACAGATCCACGGTGATCGCCGGCGCCCACAGGGTCAGGCTTTCGATCTCGCGCCCCAGGCCTTGCATGCCGACCGCGGGGCCGCTGGGGACGATGCCGCGAGTGGTCAGCAACTGCACCAGCGGCGCCAGCAGGATCGAGCCGGCGCTGTGGCCGGTGAGGTGCAGTTCCACCTTGGGATCGCGCGCGATCCATTCGTCCAGCAAGCGCGCGACCAGGGCCGCGCCGCCGGCTTCCTGCACCGCGCCGTTGGCCAGCGGCGTGCGCGCGGTGGTCGCGAGCATGCCGTTCTCTTTCATTTCGTCCCACATCAACTTGCCGCCGGCGGTGCGCGCCAACGGTTCCAGGGTGTCGTCGAGACGGTCCAGCAGCAGATCCTTGGCCTTGTCGATCAGGCCTTCGCTGCGCGGCTTGGCAACGTCGCGCAGGATATTGCCCAGCGTGGTCCAGGCGTCGGTCTTCCAGATGAAGGCCAGCGGGTAGATCTGCTTGCTCAGCAGGGTTTGCCGGTAATCGGCGACGCGCTGGATCGCGCCCTGCTCGGGCACCAAACCGCCATGGGCGTAGAGCAGCACTCGCTTCTTCTGCCAGTCTCCGGTGATCCGCGGCAGGTCCTTGCGGATCAGATTGCGCACGTCGTCGGCGGTGGTGCCGAAACGGCCGTCGTCGCGCAGGCGGCCGTTGTTGCCGAGGCTGACGATGTGCGGGCGCAGATCGGCCTGCGAGTAACCGGTGGACTGGCGCGCCAGACTGGAATGGCTGACCGCGCTGGACTGCGCGTTGTGCAGCCGGATCGGCACCGCCAGACGCGCCACCCAGACATCGGTGCCGCGCTCCAGCCATTCGTCGTAACTGATGTAACCGTAACCGCGCAGACCCCAGCCCGGCCCCCAGGAGTTCTGGATCCAGAATCCGCCTTCGTCGTAACCGACGATGGCGAAGGCGTGATAACCGGCGATTTCCTGGCGTTTCCAGGCGATCCGCCCGCGCGTCGGCGCGTCCCAGCCGTCGTGCACCGCGCTGGAAGCGAACAACACCCCGACCTCGGCGAAGGCCGCGTGCATGGCCACCAGGTCTTTGTGATTGACCCGGAAATACGCGCCGAGCGGACGTTGCGCGGCGTCGCGCGCGCGTTGCTCGGTGTAGGTTTCCATCTGCTCGCCGGCCTTGTACGGCCAGACCTTGTCCGAACACACGCCGTGGTGGTGCCAGCCTTTCATCGCGCCGCGGCAGCTGGAGCCGGAGTATTTTTCCCCGCGCCATTCGTCGTAGCGGCGGGCCATGTCGTAGAACATGCGGGTGCTGACCGGCGCCAGCCGCGCGCGCGGGTTGCGCCGGCGCAGCAAGGCGTGCGCGACCGCGGCCAGGCCGAACGCGGTGCAGGCGCCTTCGTCGCCCTGGTCCAGCACCGGCACGCGCAGCTTGAGGTGTTCGCTCAGCGGTTTGTGCGCCGGCACGTCGATCAGCGTCGGCTCGAACATCCGGTCGCGGAAGTCGGCGGTGTCCGGGCGCGCATCGAGCAGGCGCGAGCGCAATTGGTGGGCGGTGGCGCTGCGGCCGGCGCGCTTGGCGGCGGGTTTGCGCGTTGCAGCGGCTTTCCTTGCGGTGGCCATGATTCGGCGTCCTGTTAAGCGGTAACGGTGCGATCCGCATCCGGGTTAACGCCGCGACGGCGCCGGTCCGGACAGATCCAATCCACCATTATCGTGTTTCCTTTTCGCACTATCAGCGACACGAACAGCGCCCGAACACACAGTCCTGCGCCGTCCCCGCGCGTTTGGACGGCAGCGCCGACGGCGGCCGGCCCAGACTTTGGATCGTGGCAAACGACAACCCCGGCAAACCCCGCGGCGGCGGCGGCCTCCCTACGGCCGGCATACCTAGCCGTATTGCCCGATTGCTTTAGACTAGCGCCCCTGCGCCGGCCGCCGTTTCGCCGCCGCACAGGCGAATTCATTTCATTTCAACGACTTAACCCACAGCCAGGCGCGACGCGTAAGCGCAATCTTCCGCGCACTCCCGCCCGGTTCGGAGCACCCGATGATTTTCGAAACCCTCGACACCTTCGGCCATGAGCAGGTCGTGTTCTGCCATAACAAGGACGCCGGCCTGAAGGCCATCATCGCGATTCACAACACCGTGCTCGGCCCGGCCCTGGGTGGCCTGCGCATGTGGCCGTACAAGACCGAGCAGGACGCGCTCAACGATGTGCTGCGTCTGAGCCGCGGCATGACCTACAAGAACGCGGTCGCCGGCCTGAACATCGGCGGCGGCAAGGCGGTCATCATCGGCGATCCCTCTGCCGACAAGTCCGAGGCGCTGTTCCGCGCGTTCGGCAAGTTCGTCGATTCGCTGGGCGGCCGCTACATCACCGCCGAAGACGTCGGCATCGACGTCAACGACATGGAATACGTGTACCGCGAGACCGAGTACGTCACCGGCGTGCACCAGGTCCACGGCGGTTCGGGCGACCCGTCGCCGTTCACCGCCTACGGCACCTTGCAGGGCCTGATGGCCTCGCTGAACAAGCGTTTCGGCGATGAGGAAGTCGGCAAGTACAGCTACGCCGTGCAGGGCCTGGGCCACGTCGGCATGGAATTCGTCAAGCTGCTCAAGGAGCGCGGCGCGAAGATCTTCGTCACCGACATCAACAAGGGCCTGGTCGACAAGGCCGTGTCCGAATACGGCGCCGAAGCGGTCGGCCTGGACGAAATCTACGACGTCAACGCCGATGTGTACTCGCCGTGCGCGCTGGGCGGCACCGTCAACGAGCAGACCTTGCCGCGCCTGAAGGCCAAGATCATCTGCGGCGCGGCCAACAACCAGCTGGCCAACAACGCCATCGGCGACGAAGTGGCCAAGCGCGGCATCCTGTACGCGCCGGACTACGCGGTCAACGCCGGCGGCGTGATGAACGTGGCGCTGGAACTCGACGGCTACAACCGCGAGCGCGCCATGCGCATGATGCGCACGATCTACCACAACCTCGGCCGCATCTTCGAGATCGCCGAGCGCGACAGCATCCCGACCTACACCGCCGCCGACCGTTTGGCCGAAGAGCGCATCACCGCGATCGGCAAGCTGAAGCTGCCGCTCGGCCGCTCCAATCCGAGCTTCCGCGGACGCATCCGCAGCGGGCACTGACGCACACTTCGACGGGGCCAACGGCCCCGTCGTCGTATTCGGCGTAGGGTTTTGTCGCCCATTCGCGTTGATGGAGTGGGCCACGACGATCGCTTTGCCGGACCAGACGCGATTTTTCCCCCGATGTTGTGCACGTACAGGACCTCAGACATGCGTAAACACACTCTCGCCGTCGTTGTCGCCGCTGCCCTCGCCTTCACCGCCCAAGCCACCGAGCAGGCCAAGCCCGCCGCCGCCTCGCATCACGAGGCCTACGATTACGATCATCAGGAAGGCTGGAAGGCCGCCCACGACAAGTCGCAGTCGCCGATCGACATCGTCACCGCCAGCGCCGTCGCCGCCGATGAGCACGAGCCGCGCGCGATCGAGTTCGTCCACACCCGCGGCGCGGTCGACAAGGTCGAAGACAACGGCCATTCGGTCCAGGTCGACACCCACGCCACCGAAGCGACGATCCGCGGACGCCATTTCAAGCTCGCCCAGTTCCACTTCCATGCGCAAAGCGAGCACACCCTGGACGGCAAGCACTACCCGCTGGAGGGCCATTTCGTCTTCAAGGCCCAGGACGGCCGCCTGGCGGTGGTCGGGGTCATGTATGAACAGGGCAAGGCCAATGCGGTCGCGCAGGACGTCCTCGACGACCTGAGCCCGCGCAAGACCGCGCCGGCCCAGCAAGAGATCGACATCGAGGGCCTGATTCCCAAGTCGCACGGCTACTACCACTACCTGGGCTCGCTCACGACCCCGCCTTTGACGGAAAATGTCGAGTGGTACGTGCTGCCGACGCCGGTGACCATGTCCAAACAGCAGATCGACGGGTTCCTGAGTCACTACCGTCGCAACAACCGCAACATCCAACCGCTCAACGGGCGGCCGCTGATTCGTTACGAGGGCTGATATGCGCAGTTTCCCCCTGGGTGAAGAGATCGACGCACTGCGCGATGCCGTGCGCCGTTTCGCCGACGCCGAAATCGCTCCGCGCGCGGAGCGGATCGATCACGACAACGCGTTCCCGCAAGACCTGTGGCCCAAACTGGGCGAGATGGGTCTGCTCGGCATGACCGTGCCGGGCGAATACGGCGGCAGCGACATGGGCTATCTGGCCCATCTGGTGGCGATGGAGGAAATCTCGCGCGCCTCGGGTTCGGTCGGCCTTTCTTACGGCGCCCACTCCAACCTGTGCGTATCCAACCTGTACGCCAACGCCAATGAAGCCCAGCGGCAGAAGTACCTGCCCAAGCTGTGCACCGGCGAATGGAAGGGCGCGCTGGCGATGAGCGAACCCGGCGCCGGTTCCGACGTGGTCGGCTCGATGAGCTGCCGCGCCGAACTCAAGGACGGCGTATGGGTGGCCAACGGCAACAAGATGTGGATCACCAACGGCCCGGAAGCCGATGTGCTGATCGTGTACATGCGCACCGCCGGCAAGAACGCGGGCAGCAAGTGCATGACCGCCTTCATCGTCGAAAAGGGCATGAAGGGCTTTTCCACCGCGCAGAAGCTCGACAAGCTGGGCATGCGCGGTTCCAACACCTGCGAACTGGTGTTCGAGAACTGCGAAATTCCTGCGGAAAACGTGCTCGGCGAAGTGCACCACGGCGTCAAGGTACTGATGAGCGGGCTCAACACCGAGCGTTTGGTGCTGACCGGCGGCCCGCTGGGGCTGATGCAATCGGCCATGGACATCGCCCTGCCCTACGTGCGCGAGCGCAAGCAGTTCGACGTCGCCATCGGCACCTTCAGCCTGATGCAGGGCAAGATCGCCGACATGTACACCGCGCTGCAGTCCAGCCGCGCGTTCGCCTATCAGGTCGGCCGCGATTTCGACGCCGGACACAAGAGCCGGGTCGATGCCGCCTCGTGCCTGCTGCATGCCTCCGACGCTGCGGTGCAAGTCGCGCTGGAAGCGATCCAGACCCTGGGCGGCAACGGCTACATCAACGAGTACCCGACCGGGCGGATTCTGCGCGATGCCAAGCTGTATGCGATCGGCGCGGGCACGAACGAGATTCGGCGGATGTTGATTGGGCGGGAGTTGTTCGACGGTAAGAGCTGAGCGTCGAAGCAGAGCTGTAAAGCGAACGCCGCCACGGCAACGTGGCGGCGTTTTTGTATGCGTGGAGCGGCTCTATCCGTCCAAGCATCCCGTCGTGCGCTACGGGCATTTCTCCAGTTTTTTCTTGACGTCCGCGGGCATGTAAAAGCGCCCGGCTTTTAGAGAGTCGTCGCGCTTGTCCTGTTCGGCCCGGGCCATTCGCAGGGCGCGCGCCATCTCGTAGCTGATCTGAAACCCCGGAACCAGGCTTTCGGCTCGGGCGAACGCGCTTTCGGCCTGGTCCCACGAGCACGATGCCAACGCTTCGAATCCTTGGTCCTGCGCAGCTCTGGCGCTGCCGACGCGATCTTCATCGCCTGTCTGCTTGGCCTTCTCGGTAGCGGCCTCGTTGCGCTCGGCATCGGCAAATTTTGCGATCACCTCGACGATCGACCTGTAGATATCCAACTCATCCTTGGAAATGGACCCATCATCGGTGGCTAGACGCCGCTCGCACATCCGGTACATCACGTCGCGCAAGGCCAACACCGACGGTGTTCGGCCTTGTAGCTCCTTCAAGGTGGTCTTGGACGTACTGTCGAAAACCACGTTGCCTTTCTTGGCGATGTCGCCGGTAAGTTTAAGCAATGCTTCGGTGGATAGACCGGTGTCTGAAAAGGGTTCCGAACACACTTTGACCTGGCCGCTTTTCGGATCGATCACTACCCAGCCGCCGCGTCGTTCGCTGGGAAAGTCGACCATCCGCACCGGATCACCATCCTTGCCGATCAGCTTCGTCTTGGAATGCGGAAAAGTTCCACAAGCACTCAGTCCAAACGCAGCGGTTGCTGCAACAAACATCGATAACGTCCTCATCGCTCCCCCCTTGGCCGTCGCGGCCGATTGATCGGCATTGCATACCGGCGTAGGTTCGCGTGCAGGTCGCATCTGCGACTTGACAAGGAGTCGACGGCCATGCCGAACGAATCGGAGTTGCAGACCGCGCTGTGCGATCTCTACGGCCAGTTCGGCGAACCCGAGCGGCTCCAGCGATTTCTTTCGGCGGTCGCGGCCGCGACCGGAAGCCACCTAGGGCTGATGATCCGGCAAGACCTGCGCGCCGGCGGCCGTATGTTAGCGGCCAACGGCATCGACTCGCTGGAAATGGCCCGTTACGAGGGTAAGCATTCCGAGCAGAACATCTGGTTCGAACGCGCCAGCGGACACACGCGTGCGGGCTTCGTATTCGTCAGCGATGAGTGGGTGCGCCTGCGGGAACTGCGCGCGACGCAGTGGTACAACGACTATCTTCGCCCGATCGATGTCGCCCACTCGACCGGCATTTGCGGGTCGCTGGATGCCGGCAAAGGCATGTTCCTGAGCTTGTGCCGGTCCGCGCGGACAGGCGCCTACGACGGCAGCGACCGGCGATTTCTGGAGTTGCTGTCGCCTCATTTCGTCAATGCTTGCCAGATTCAATCGCAGCTCGAACGGGTTCGCTCGACTGAGCAAGAACAGCGCGCAGATCGGCGCGCACTGTTCTTGTTGGACCGCCGCCTGTGCTGGGTCAACGACAACCCCGCGGCGGCGGCGATCGTCGCTGTCGGTTGGTGGCGCGGCGGCCTCGGCCGCCCGATCGAACCCGTGCATCCGATGACGCGGGCCGCCTGGAATGCCTCGCTGCGCGAACTGACGACCGGGACGCCTTCATCGACGTTCTCGGTGTATGGCCGCGATCAGAGCCTGGTCGCTTTCGCCCGGCTCAGCCGTTATGCGGCGGCCGAGGGCTCGCTGACCTACGCCTTGTTCGTGCGCCCCTTGAATCTGGCCGAGTCGGCGGACACCGCCGCGCAGTTGCGCCACTTGTTCGATCTCACCCCGAGCGAGGCGAATCTGGCGCTGGCGCTGCGCCGCCATCCCGACCTCGAACAGGCCGCCGCCGCGCTGGGCATCGCGCTGTCGGGCGCGCGCACGCGCCTGCAATCGATACTCGACAAGACCGGAATGCACCGCCGTTCCGGCCTGGTGCGCTTGCTCGATGCGCTCAACGACACGCTTTGCTAGTGCGCGCGCTCAGAACGAGAACGACCACCGAGCCAACGCACGCGGATAATGCCGCCCGAACTCGTAACGATTGTCCATATCCAGACTCAACACCCCGCCCTTGGCGAAGCGCGCATTGATCCCGAGCCCGAACACCCCGGCCTCGCGCGCGAACGGATCGCTGACGATCGGCGACCACACCTCCAGCCCGGTGAAACGCGCGTCGATGTAACGCCCCGACTGGGCCACCGTGCGCTGCCATTCGGCACGCCCGCTCAGGCCGAACAAGGTCGAACCCAAACGCCACTCGCGCTCCAGGCGCATGCCGGCCAACAACTGCGTCGCGCTCAGCGTGGAGCCGTCCGCGCTCAGGCCGAAGCCGGCCGCGCCGGTTTCTTCGAAGCCGTTGCGATCCAGACGCAAGCTCTGCGCGCCGATGTAGGGCGTCAGCAAGCCCTCGCGCAATTCGAAGCGGTGGCCCGCCTGCACGCCCACATTGAGATAACGGTTGGCGTAATTGGAACCGGTGCCGAACTGCGTCGCGCCCAGCAGGACTTCGCGCTGCAAGTTGCGGTCCATGTTGCCGAACGCCGCGCGTCCCATCAGATAGCTGCCGGCGCGATCCCACGAGGCGTAGAACTGGCCTTCGATCTGGCGATTGCGCTCGCGGTCGCGGCGTTGCGCGCTGTAGGCGTAGCCGTCGGTCTGGCTCAAGGCGGCGCCGACGCTGAGCGCGCCGAAACGCTGATCGTGGCCGACGATCCAACCGCTGGCGTCCAAGTCCAGCCGACCGCCGGCGATGCGGCGCGCATCGATGCGGTCGGACCACGCGCCGCTGCGGGGGTTCAGATACTGCGCGTCCAGCCGCGATTCCAGCGCGCGGCGGTTGCCTTCGATCGACATCATCGCGAACGCGGCGTCGGCGCTGTGCAATTCGCCGGACAAACTCGCCAGCGAGCGTTGCGCCGCGGCCGGCGTCGCCGACTGCTGCAACGCGCCGGCCGCCGCCGCGAACGCGCCTTGCGCCCCGGCCCCGCCGCGCACCAGCGCGCCTGAGTCCAGACCGCTCAAGGCGCCGTCCACGCGCGCCGCCGAGGCGGTGTCGGCTGCCTGCATGCCTAGCGATTGCGCGGTCGCAGTGATGCTCAGCGCGGAAATGTCGAGCCAAGCCTGAGTCGCGCTGTAGCCGAGGGTGGCGGTCAGGAACACGCCCGGCGCGGTCGACAGACTGCCGAACTGTCCGTTGACGCTGCCGGCGTTGAGAAACACTTCGCGGCTGGAACGCACGTACCCCGGCAACTGCCCGAGCACCCGCGCATCGCCGGCCAGACTGGCGCTGCCGCCGACATCGAGTTTGGCGCCGATGAAGAACTGCAATTGCCCGGTCGGCGATTGGGCGTAGTTGCCGTCCACGCGCAGACCCGCGCCGTCCAGGCGCAACGCGCCCTGGTTGTCGACCCGATTGGTCAGCTTGGCGCCGTTGCCGCCGGCGAACACCGCGCCGTTGCGCACGGTCAGCGGCGAGGCCAGGGTGCCGCCGTCGTTCAGGCGCAAGGTGCCGCCGACCACATCGGTCGCGCCGGTGTAGGTGTTGGCGCTGGTCGCATCCAGGCGCAGCGTGCCGCTGCCTTCCTTGACCAGACCGCCGGCGCCGCTGAGCTGGTTGGACCAGGTCGAGGTGCCGTCGAAACTCACCCGCACGTTGCCCCAATCCAGACGCCGCGGCCCGCGCACCGCGGCGCCGACGTCGAGCAGGCCTTGGCCGAACACCGGATCGACGCCGGGCGCGCCCAGATCCTTGGCATTGCCGAGCAAGGTCTGCCGGACCAGGTCGTTGTTGAAGTAGGGAAACGCCTGCCACACCAACGCCGCGGCGCCGGAGACCTGCGGCGCGGCGAAAGAGGTGCCGCGCACCACCCAGTAGCTGGGATTGCCGACCGCATCGTTGACCCCGGTCGCCTGCACGTCGCCGGGTGCGACCAGGCAGTAGTTCATGGCGATGCCGCAGGCGTTGGAGTAACTCGCCAGTTGGGTCGGGTTGCTGGTGTCCAGCGCCGCCGCAGCGATCCAGCCGCGCTCCAGCACGTCCGCGCCCGCGCCCTGGCTGGGCAGCGAGGCGTTGTCGGAGGGCTGCGCCTTGGATTCGTTGCCGGTGGCGAACACCACCAGGCCGCCGTTGTCGATGAAGGGCTTGTAGGCGGCGATGAAGCTCTGGGTGACGTTGTCGCCGGTCCAGTACAGACCGCCCCAGGAGTTGTTCATGATCCGCACGCCGGCGTTCATCAGATCGCGGCCGACGATGTCCAGGCCGCCGTTGTCGCGCGCTTCGTTGCCCTGGCCGGAACCGTCGTCGGACGGCCGGGTATCGGAGAGGATGCGCGCGGACACGATGCTCGCGCCCGGCGCGATGCCGCCCGGCCACGCGCCGACCGGGGTGCCGGCGATGATCTGCGAGACATAGGTGCCGTGACCGAGCACGTCGTCGACGCGATGGTTGTTGGTGCGCGGATCGGTGTAGATGAAATGCGGGCCGACCCGGCCGTTGAGCGCGGGATGGTCGCGGCGCACGCCGCTGTCGACCACGCCGATGCGCACGCCCGCGCCGGTGAAGCCGGCCGCTTGCGCCGCGCGGGTGTTGGTCAAATCCAGATGCGCGCCGATCGGCGGCGTCGGCGAAGACGGCGGCGGCGGCGGGTTGTTGGTCGGCGGCGGGGTCGGCTTGACGTTGTCGCCGCCGCCTCCGCCACCGCAGGCACTGAGGATGGCCACGCTGAGCGCGCACACCGCCCATTGCGGGCCACGACGACGCACTGCCGGGTCGAAACGTTTCATGGCTGTTCCCTCTGCGGCCGGCGTGGGTTCCGCTCCCCAGCGGATCTGTCGCGCCCTCGCCGCCGTTTTAATCCAAAGTCTTGCGCAGCGACAATCGATTCGTTGATTTATTACGCAGATTTGGACGATCGCGGATTCAACGGCGTGTACCGACGCACGGACGGCGGTCAGCGGCGAGATTCTCCACGCGCTCGCCGCCGATATTCACCCACCCGGCGAAGTTTATGTAATCGATTTCATCGATCAGAGCCTGACTCCCCTGTTCAGCTGGGCGCCGGTTATCGAAGGCGGCGACACCCGATTCGTTCAATTTTCGTTAGTCCAGCGCCATCCCCTGCCGGATGTTTGCGGCACCGCAGCATGGCGCCGCATAATCGATGGATTCCGGCCCAGCCGAGCTGGTTGCCGGCCCCTACAACGCCACAGTTTCGGAGTTCGTCCATGAGCGATGTCGTCATCGTCGGTGCCAAGCGCACCGCCATCGGTTCCTTCCTCGGCCAATTCACCGGCGTACCGACCCCGACCCTGGGCAGCGCCGCCATCGTCGGCGCGCTGGAGCAGGCCGGCGTGGCCGCCGACCAGGTCGACGAAGTGATCATGGGCTGCGTGCTCCCGGCCGGCCTGGGCCAGGCCCCGGCGCGCCAGGCCGCGCTCGGCGCCAACCTGCCGACCTCGGCCGGCTGCACCACGATCAACAAGGTCTGCGGTTCGGGCATGAAGGCGATCATGCTGGGCCACGATCTGATCAAGGCCGGCTCGGCCAAACTGGTCGTCGCCGGCGGCATGGAATCGATGACCAACGCCCCGCACGTGCTCAACAACTCGCGCACCGGCATCCGCTACGGCAGCGCCGAAATGCTCGACCACATGGCCTGGGACGGTCTGACCAACCCCTACGACGGCAAGGCCATGGGCGTGTTCGGCGACGCCGCCTGCGCCAAGTACGACTTCGACCGCGCCGCCATCGACGCCTATTCCGAAGAGAGCGTAAAGCGCGCCCAGGCTGCGCAATCCGCCGGTCATTTCAAGGCTGAAATCGTTTCCGTGACGGTCAAGGGCCGCAAGGGCGACGTGGTCGTGGACAGCGACGAAGAGCCGGGCAAGATCGACACCAGCAAGATCCCGGGCCTGCGTCCGGCGTTCAACAAGGACGGCGTGCTGACCGCCGCGTCCTCCTCGAAGATTTCCGACGGCGCCGCCGCCACCGTGCTGATGTCGGCCGAGGAAGCCGCCGCGCGCGGGCTCAAGCCGCTGGCGCGCATCGTCGCCCACGCCGGCCACGCGCAGGCGCCGGAATGGTTCACCACCGCGCCGGTGAAAGCGATTTCAAACGTGCTGGAAAAGGCCGGCTGGACGGTCGCCGACGTCGATTTGTTCGAGGTCAACGAGGCCTTTTCGGTGGTGGCCATGGCGCCGATGAAGGACCTGGGCATCGCCCACGACAAGATCAACGTGCACGGCGGCGCGGTCGCGCTGGGCCACCCGATCGGCGCCAGCGGCGCCCGCCTGGTGGTCACTTTGATCAATGCCTTGCGTGTCCGCGGCGGCAAGCGCGGCGTCGCCTCGCTGTGCATCGGCGGTGGCGAGGCGACCGCTATCGCAATCGAATTAGTGTAAAAAGTTAAAAACGCGTTGCACAAAAAAAACCGGCAGGCCGCTTGACACACGTCACCGGCTTGTCATCATGTTATCGGCGCGCAACTGCGCGTTGCCTAACTAAACGACGAGGAATCCGAATCATGAATTTCAACAAGGCGCTGATCGCCCTGGCTCTGGGCCTGGCCCTGGCCGCTTGCTCGAACCAGAAGGCCGCTGAAGAAGCTTCGGCCGACGCCGCTGCCGCTTCGACCGAAGCTCAGGCCGCTGCCGACACCGCCGCTGCCGCTGGCGACGCCGCCACCGCCGACGCCGCTGCTGCTTCGGCTGACGCCGCTGCTACCGCTGCCGACGCCGCTGCCACCTCGGCCGACGCCGCTGCTGCTGCCACCACCCCGGCCGCTGCCGACGCCGCTGCCGACGCCGCCAAGGGCGCTGCTGACGCCGCCGGCGCTGCTGCCGACGCCGCCAAGGACGCTGCCGCTCCGGCGGAAGCTGCCAAGGAAGAAGCGAAGAAGTAATATCGCGCAAGCGATACTGCTAGTTCCGACGCGAAAACCTCGCGTCGAACGGGAAAGCCGCCGGTTATCCGGCGGCTTTTTCCGTAAGGTCAGTGAACGATCGAAGCCGGCTTGCCGGACCGCTGCGAGCACTGGCGTTGCCTGACACGTTCCACCACACGTTTTTTCTCAGACAACTCCTCAGGAGACAGCTCATGAAGACCCATCTCTACGTCCTGCTCGCCGCCGCCGTCCTGGCACTGTCGGCTTGCGCCCAGAAGGCTGAAGAAGCCAAGGACGCCGCTGCTGAAGCTTCCGCCGCC